>JABJCS010000260.1 GCA_018665505.1 Alphaproteobacteria bacterium | reverse complement strand
CGATAGCGTTCTGGCGGCGAGCAACACCGGAACCAAGAACAGTCAGCGCGTGGAAGGCTGCCATCTTTGCGTCGTTCTTGTTTCATCGAATGTCATTGTATCGGTATCCTGTATTTCGGTCTTGTGACTGTTTGACAGGTACATGGGCATTACACCTCGTGATCACCACTTTTAAGAACACAAGACTCATCAAAGAAATGTGAGTCAGCCGTGAGAAACCGTGCGCTATTTGCCAGTTGGTGGCATTCCGTCTCTCGATACAGGTCGGAGACCCCGCCTTTTTCTTGACTTTCGCTCGTTCGCGCCGCTTTTTATGTGTCTACACAAGCGGTTGATCGCGATGACACGGTATAGAATTACAATTTCACGTTTGCTTGCCGCGGCTATTCTTTCTGTGGCTCTCGGTGGGTGCTACCTATTCAACGACGATATGTTCGCTGACTGGCTTAAATACCGCGTGCAACGCGCCGGTGATCAAAACGGCGTTCTGGTCGCGAAAGTCAATCGCCGCGCCGATAAGGTGAAATGGCCGGGCGATAGTTACGAAGTCCTCGTGCGGTGGCCGAGCAACGTCGAGTTCCTTCCTCTCGCCATAAACGAGAACGAACGTAAGAAGGAAGCACAGGCCTTTTTGCGTACGCTTTGCGGCGAAAACCAGAAAATTTTCGTTATTGAAGAAAGCTTCAACGACCGCATGGGCGAAATATACTTCAAATTGTGGTGCCAGCCGGTGAAGCAAGGCTGAACTTTATCGCTTCGATCTTAATCTGACTGGTCTCTCACCGCGCGCCAGGGCAAACTGCCGCCGCGAAAATCAATTCTTTCCGGGAGCCGGTTCGATGAGCGAGCAACCTTTCGAATTCCATCAACTTTTACCTTTGGGCATAGATGAGACGCCCTATCGGAAGCTCTCCGACGCGTTCGTCGAGACGGTCAATTTTGACGGTACGGACGTCCTAAAAGTGGACCCCGAAGCATTGAGCCTGCTTTCGGCCGAAGCCTTCCGTGAAATCAATCACTATTTGCGGCCGGGACACCTCGCTCAACTCCGCACCATTCTGGACGATCCGGAAGCCTCCGATAACGACAAATATGTCGCATACGACATGCTCAAAAACGCCAATATCTCAGCCGGCGGAATTTTGCCGATGTGTCAGGATACCGGCACGGCCATTATCATGGGCAAGAAGGGACAGAGTGTTTGGACTGGCGGTGGCGACGAAGCGGCCCTCGCGCTCGGTGTGCACCGTACCTATACGGAGACCAATCTGCGATACAGCCAGGTCTCACCGATCTCCATGTACGAAGAGACGAACACCAAGACCAATCTTCCGGCTCAGATCGAGAGTTATGCGGAAGACGGCGATGCTTACAAATTCCTCTTCCTGGCCAAGGGCGGCGGCTCGGCAAACAAGAGCTTTCTGTATCAAGAGACGCCCGCTCGTCTGAACAAGAAGGCCATGCTTGCGTTCTTGGATGAGAAGATCCGGACACTCGGCACGGCTGCCTGCCCGCCTTATCACTTGGCGATCGTCATTGGCGGCACTTCCGCCGAGTACAATATGAAGACGGTGAAGCTTGCTTCAGCCCGCTATCTAGACGGATTACCGACGACGGGCGGCGATTTAGGACAGGCGTTCCGAGATACCGAGATGGAACAGGAAGTCCTCCAGCTAACCCGTGATATGGGAATCGGCGCGCAATTCGGCGGCAAATATTTCTGTCACGACGTTCGGGTCATTCGCTTGCCGCGCCACGGTGCGAGCTTGCCTATCGGCCTCGGCGTGTCCTGTTCGGCGGATCGCCAGATCATTGGGAAAATTAGCAAGGACGGTGTGTTCTTGGAGCAACTGGAGCACAATCCGGCGCAATACCTGCCGGAGATTGTCGAAGGAGAATTAGGCGGCGAGGTGGTCAAGATAGACCTCAATCGCTCGATGTCGGAAATCTTGGGAACTCTCACCCAATATCCAGTGAAAACGCGGTTGGAACTAACAGGGCCAATCATCGTCGCTCGCGATTCCGCTCATGCGCGTCTTCGCGAAGGTTTGGAGAAAGGCGAGCCACTGCCGCAATTCTTCAAGGATCACCCGATTTACTATGCCGGGCCGGCTAAGACTCCGGAGGGATATGCGTCCGGATCATTCGGTCCGACCACCGCTGGGCGGATGGATTCGTACGTGGATCAGTTCCAGGAAGCGGGCGGTTCGATGATCATGCTCGCCAAGGGAAATCGCTCGGATATTGTGCGGCAGGCTTGTCAGAAGAATGGTGGATTTTATCTCGGATCCATCGGTGGCCCGGCAGCGCGTCTCGCCCTCGATTGCATCAAGAAAGTCGAATGCATTGCCTTTGAAGATCTGGGCATGGAGGCGATCTGGCGGATTGAAGTGGAAAACTTCCCAGCATTTATCGTCACCGACGACAAAGGCCAGGACTTCTTCAAGGCGATCTGACGTGTCTGTTCCGTCACATGAGACTATTGGCTATTGTCTACCGATTTGGGAGACCACCGTCGACCGCGCGCGCCAGGGAATGTTTCATCGCGCAGTGGACGTGGACGGCACATTGTTTGGGAACTCAGTTGATGTTTCCATTCTTGCGAATGATTGTCTGCACGGGGCTCGGCCTCGTGATACTCTCGGAGCCAAGCGATTGCATGTCGGTGTCCGGGTACGTCAAAGCGCGCCCGTTTCACTGGGAGAAGATCTGCAAGTGCTGGCGCGCGTCGATAATGTGCGACCGGATCGGCGCGGGCGATACATCCATATTGGCTTTGCGTTTCAGCGCGCCGACGGAACCATACCTGTCACGATTGATCATCAGAGTTTGATTTTGGATGCTGACCCGTCAACGATCGCCGCGAAGACCCGAATGTCAGAACCGGAAACTGAGAGCTATGATGCGCTTCGATCGATGCAAATTACACCCGCTATGGTGAGCGGATATAGTTTCGAGTTTCCGCATCTGCCGGCGCATCATGACGCGGAGGCTGCAGCCGCAATCGGGATGCGGGCACCGATCGCTCAAGGATTGATGGGGTTCACCATTTTGTTTCAGGAGATGGTTCGGGGCGGTCTCGCGGATACGTTCGACGTTGAGGCGGGGTTTCGGCGGCCCATATTCTGGGATGATCTCCTTGATCTT
>JABJCS010000025.1 GCA_018665505.1 Alphaproteobacteria bacterium | reverse complement strand
CCCCGGTATCCGGCATCGGACGGTTTTCTTGATTTCCAAGTTCCGTCTCCAGTTTCGCGTGCTTTTGTTTCAGGGCTTGGACGTGGTCTGTCACAGACATATTCGAACTCCCTAGTGGTCATCGCGCCGTTGACCTCCGGAAGCCTCAGCGATCGTTTGCCGTCGCATTTTCGACGTCCGGCGATCCGCAGCGCTAGTATAAATACTAGCGCGATCCAGTGTCCGTGTCACCCAATCGTCGGAAAAGAATATCGCCAATTTGTCCTATTCGTCCCATTGTCCACAGGCCGTGACCAATAGTTTAATGGATTCACGCGCGCCCGTTCGATTCTCCACGCCGAGTAACCTCAAATAGGCTTCCAAAGCGATACGAATCGATGCGACATCCTTAACTTCCCGCTCCGCGGGTGCTAAACCCGCCAACCGCATCTGTTCAATTCGCTCGCATTCAATCTCCAGTCGTTTGACTTCTTCGCGGATTGGATTCGAATCGCTAAGGGGAACACCGTTTATCCCGGCCTTCATATCCCGTCGCAAGGACCGTAAACATTGGACAACGTCGCTTTGCCAAACACCCGTCTGTGCCATCGCTTCCCGTAGCAGCGACTCATCAACGGGCGTGCGTCCACTCACACCACACCAGCAGCAGAACAACACCACATTCGCATCCGCGCCAAAGCGGTCTTGCAGGTCAATGAGACATTCGGAAATACCGGCTCGTGCATAAAACTCGAGCGAAAACGACCAGAACTCGTCCACCGCATCCTTACTCATGCATCCCCCAACGAAATACCGAGGCCGCGCGCGGTCGCCACGACCGGTCCATCGATATCGACAGCATGATAGGCGGAAATCGCCGTGTCGATGGGCACGTCGATCACTTGCCTGTCTCGCCAGGCCACCATGCGGTCGCGCTGTCCTTCAGCCAGTAATTCGACCGCCCGCACGCCAAAGACCGACGCCATCAGACGGTCACGGGCCGTCGGCACGCCGCCGCGCTGCACATGCCCAAGCACCGTCACCCGAATTTCCGCTGAAATCATGTCCGATAATTGCGCCGCCAAGGCATGACCGATACCGCCATACGTCGCCCTCCCCGGTGCGTTGCCGCCCGTCACGGCCCCGCCATCCGGGGACGTAACAGCCTCGGCGACAATCATCAGCGCGAAGTTATGACCGCGCTCCCCAGCGCTCTCCAAGCGTTTTGCCACGACGTCCAAGTCGTATGGAATTTCCGGTATCAGTATTACATCCGCCCCACCGGCAATCCCCGAGACAAGCGCGATATGCCCGGCGTCGCGCCCCATAACTTCGAGGACAATCACCCGACCATGACTTGCCGCAGTGGGCTGCAGGCGATCCAGCGCTTCGGTCGCGACGTGTACGGCGGTGTCATATCCGATCGCAACTTCGGTGACGCCGACGTCGTTATCAATGGTTTTTGGGATACAGACCAGCGGCACATCCGCCAAATCCGCCAAACGCTTCAACAGCGCCAAGCTGCCGTCTCCACCAATGCCAATCAGCCCGTCCAGTCCAAGCTCACGTATGCCTTCCACAACCTCGGACGAGCGATCGCGGATCGACCCATCAGGCATCCCAAAGGCGAACGGATTGCCGGTATTCGTACTACCGAGAAACGTTCCGCTTTGACGCATCAAGGTGCCATTGAAATCGGCCGGTGTCAGAGGCCTGGCTCCGACCGGTCGCTGCAGCAAGACGAGCGTTCCGTTCTCAATACCGACGACATCCCAATCATAGCCCATCACGGCGCGATGGACGACGGCACGCAGCGCCGCATTCAAACCCGAACAGTCGCCACCGCTCGTCAAAAGTCCTATTCGTTGTTTCGTCGTCATGCGACAATTCCCACACTTTCGCTAGAGGCCCGGAACATGCTAATTCCCCGGCGCCTAATCGGCACAGAATTTGTTACACTCAAGATATCCTGAATAGGGAATGATTTCCGGCATGGATCGAAGCGACGAGATCAGAGGCCAAATCGAAGAAATGAAATCCGAGCATCGAGACTTAGACTTGGCAATTGCACGCATTGGGGAAGAACCGCCTTTCGATCAGCTTCACGTCCAACGGCTGAAGAAACGTAAACTCGTCTTGAAAGACCAAATTTCCCAATTGGAAGACCAACTCTTGCCGGACATCATCGCCTGAGGCGAGCGGCCAACATTATACAGTCGGGTGATCCCGGTCGTCGCCCGCGAGAGCCGCATCGGCTTCTTCATCCACTTCCAGGGCATGAACCGCGACGTCGGCTTCCAGCGCAATTTGCACGTCACCATCGATAAAAGGCCGGTTGGATAGCAATTTTTCGACCCAAATAGCCTTTTCCTCTGATTTATCGACATTGCTTCCAACCAGCACCACTGCAAACTCGGCACCACCCAGACGGCCTATAACATCGGCTTTATCGGTATGATGTACCAATGTTTCGGCCACATGTTCGACCACCGCATCACCGGCGGCATGGCCATGAATCTCATTGATGTCCTTGAGATTGCGAACTGTCACGAACAATAAGGTGTTCAGCGCGCCGTATTCCCGCGCCAGAATTTGCGCATGCCCCAATTCACGCAAGAACGCGCGGCGATTGAGCGCAGTCGATAGTTCATCGTGATCCGCAAGGTTCGATAAATAAGCGATACGCTTTCGATTGCGGCTGAGTTCCTGGCGTAATTGCCCGATCTCTTCCATGAGCTGCATCATCGCGATCCGCGCATTCGGGGTTAGATCTTCCGGCGTGAGACCGTGAAAAGACTCGATATCAATCGCCTCTCCCTCGGGATTTTGCGTAACTTCGCCCTCAGCTTCGCTGTCGCGAGACGGCATTTTCCGAGCCGGATCGGATGTCGGCCGGGTTTTTCGTTCCACCGGTGATGACCGCTCAACCGATTTCATTTCGTCCACTTTCATGTCAAGCCTTCCTTTCCGGAATAAGAATTCGGCTCCACTTCGGCGATTTTTGCCAAAATCGTTAACGAACAGTCTGAATCTTACTCGAAGCACGGCCGGACGGCCACTATTTGGGATAACTTACGCATCAGTCGGACTAGCCGACCATGCAGAAGCGCGGAATTTCCGGACGAATTAGGTCTCCCGAACGCAGGACTACACCCCGAAGGCGCTCGACGATTAGCGCGAACGCCAGACCGCGAACGTCCCGGAGACGCCCTGAAACCGATAGCGCCAGCCCGCGGCTAAAGCCGCGGCGCTTGCGGTTTGGAGGTATGCTGAAAAGGATTGAAGAGACGGCCGAGACGAGCCGTCGTTTGCGGCACCTTCATGACATCGGCAATGCGCCGGTCGATAAAGGCCCAAGTCTCTTCACTCTCCGGCGATTCGTCCTGCAACCAAAATAGGACGGATGACACATATACGCCCGCGAGCAGACCGCGCTTGGAGTAAAAGTTCCAATCCGTCGAAGTATCGCCGACCGCGCGCCAAATGGCGTCGACGGTCCGATACAAGAGCCGCGTCCCGACAAGTGTATTTTGTGGCAGCGCCAAGTGAGTCACGGCGCGGCGCACGGCCTCTCGCTCTCCAGCCGCCAATTCGAGGCGTAGCCGCACGGCAGATGTAATGCGATCGCGGATACGCATAGCGCCACCCTCTTGCTCCGACAGGCGACGGGTCATTTCGTCATCCATCGCCATGCTGTGCAATTCAATCAATTCCAATCCACCGCCCGGAACCAGTGCCTGCATCGTCGCAATGGACATGGCGATATCCGAGGCACCGGCCTTAAGGGACCTGTCGCTCCACCCGTCAAAGGGCACGTGAGGGAGGACAGCCCGCAGCAGTTCTTTCCGGAGGTCTTCGGTCATTCTTCTACCTCCGCTTCTTCAGACGCTCCGTCGGCGTGATAGCGCATCTGGTCCCGGAACATCAAAAGCGACAAATCCTCCATCCGTTGCGGATAAAGGGTGCCTTCCAGATGGTCGCATTCGTGCTGCGCGACGCGTGCATGAAACCCTTCGGCGACCCGATCTATCGGCTCTCCTTCCAGCGATACCGCGCGGTATCGGACTTTGGTATAGCGTGGCACGGCCCCGATCATACCGGGGACCGACAAGCATCCCTCCCAATCAACCTCGGTGTCTTCGGTCAAGGGTTCGACAACCGGATTGATCAGCACGCTCAACGGGACCGGATTCGGGTTCTCTTCATCGCGGCCTTCCGGCACATGGAAAATGACGACCCGCAACGGCACGTGTACCTGAGGGGCGGCCAAACCGGCTCCATCGGCATCGGCCATGGTCTCCAGCATATCCTCAACCAGACGGCGGATTTCCGGCGCGGTCGGGTCGGCCACCTCGGAT
>JABJCS010000259.1 GCA_018665505.1 Alphaproteobacteria bacterium | reverse complement strand
GGGGGAGAGTTTGGCGCGCGTCTATAAATGGAAACCAGCGGGGGCGTAACAGATATGAACGATTTGCCGGAAATACTCGAGACCTCCGACCCTGTGAGGGAGGCGACCGGTTTCGTGTTCACCGAAGGACCCGTTTGGCATCCGGATGATATCTGGTACTTCAACGATATCCGCCCCGGCACCATGTACCGCATGAAGCTCGGTGAGGAACCCGAGATGCTCCGCAAGACCGAGGGCGGTAACGGCATGACCTTCGACCTCGAGGGCCGGTTGGTACAATGCGAAGGCGAAGGGAAAAGAATTACCCGCGAAGAGCATGACGGCTCCATCACGACCCTGGTCGACCGGTTCGAAGGGGGGCGTTTCAATCGACCCAACGACATCATCTGTCATACCGACGGCAGTCTCTATTTCACCGATCCGTCAGGACGCATCCCATTCGAGAAGCGCGAGCAGCCGCGGCCCGGTGGGGAAGACGGCGTCTATGCGGGAGCGCGGGTCTATCGAATATCGCCTGACGGAGAGAGTATCTCCGCCGTGGTAAGTGTTGAATATCCGAACGGCCTTGCGTTGTCTCCGGATGAGCGCACCCTCTACATCGCCAATACGCGCATGACGCAATACATTCACGCCATCGGTATCGATGCAGAAGGCAATCTGCTGGACCGGCGAATATTCGCTGATCAGGGCGGCAAGGAGCCCGGTATTCCCGATGGTATGAAGGTCGACCAAAAGGGGCGGGTCTATTGTACCGGCCCCGGCGGCATTTGGGTGAACGAGGCTGATGGGACTCATATCGGGATCATTCGCCTACCTGAAATGGCGGTAAACTTCACTTTCGGCGGCGACGATCTCTGTACGCTGTTCGTGTGTGCAGTGACATCGGCCTACACTCTGCGGGTCAAAACGCCCGGAATGCCGCATCCCTGGTATTTGGTCCGATAAGCGTTAGTCTGTTCGATTGGCGGCGATCAAGTCCGATAGTTTCTGTTTCTGCTGTCCGTCCACGTCGAAATTCTCAGGGTCGAGCCACGCCTGATAGGCGCGTTCCGTGGCAGGCCAATCCTTGTCGATGATCGAAAACCAGGAGGTATCCCGATTGCGGCCCTTGTAGACGATGGCCTGCGGGAACAGCCCATCATATGTGAATCCAAACCGCTCGGCGGCGCGGCGCGAGGGGGCGTTACAGGAATCGCATTTCCATTCGTAGCGGCGGTATCCAAGCTCATTGAATACTCGCTGCATCATTAAGAACATGGCCTCGGTAGCAACGGGCGTGCGTTGAAGGCGCGGGGAGAACGCGATATTGCCGACTTCGATGACACCGTGCGCAGGCGTAATTCGAAGATATGCGGCTTGGCCGACGGCTTTACCGCTCGCGGTGTCGATCAGCGTGTAGAATAACGGATCTTCGCTTTCGCAAGTCGGCCCCATCCACGCACGGAATGCCGCCTCGTCCGCGAAAGGGCCGCTTGGCATATACGTCCACATGCTGCCGTCTTCGTTGGCGGCATACGCCTCATACAAGTCACTTCCATGCCGATCCACATCGAAGGCTTCGGTCCGGCAATAACGCCCTTCCATCGGTGTCCGGGGAGGGTGCGAAACTGGTTGCCAATCGGGCAATGCCTCGCCGACCGGTTGTCCGAACTCGTTCGCTCTTTGCGTCATCGGTATGGCTTTCTTGTGAGTGGTCTGTCGTGCAAATGGCAAGCTAGTAGCTCACCGATGCTTTGAAAGCGTCCAATTCCCATATTCGAAGCGGACCATTGCCGGACAATTTCACCAAGCACGGATTAGAGCAAAGGGTTGCGGTTGACCGATATTTCCGTGTGCGGGACACTCCTCAAATACGAAACCGACGCGATGAGGAGAAAACGATGCCGAAAGTGCTGAGTGCGGAACAAGTCGAGCGTTTCCATCATGACGGCTTCCTGCCTCCGGTGCCGGTGTTGAGCGCCGAAGAAGTCGCACGCTACCGTGGACATCTCGAGGCGTTCGAAGAGAAGTATCCGGACGACCGTCGGAAACTGAAGAGCAAGTCGCACCTGCTCTGTCCCTGGGTCGATGAAATCGCGCGTAACCCGCATATCCTCGACGTCTACGAAGATCTGATCGGGCCGAATATTTATTGTTACAGCATGGCTTTTCGGATCAAGGAACCGGATGGGCGGACCTTCGCCGGTTGGCATCAAGACGGCGCCTATAATCCGATCAAGCCGATATTGGTCATCGGCGCGTTGGCACTGGCGGATTGCTCGCTCGATCACGGTTGCCTGAGCGTGATTCCGGGGTCGCATAAGAACGGAACATTACCGCATGAAGATACCGGCAACCCGGACAGCATTCTGGCGCGCGGCCAATTCATCACCGAAGATTTCGATAAATCGACAGCCGTTAATTTGGAATTGAAGGCGGGAGAGATTGGCTTGTTCTATTCCGAGATCATTCACGGCTCACGGATCAATATCAGCGACGAGCGCCGCATTATGCTGTTGGTCGAAATGATGCCGACCCATGTCGAGGCCCGCGCTCACCGTGATACGGGCGTGTTGGTGCGCGGAGTTGATGAATATCACAATGTCGATGTCGATCCTTCGCCGAAAATGGAATTCGGGCCGGAGGAATTGGCGGCTTGGCAGAATGCGACACGCAAGACCGGGAAGAACGTCTTTGACGGCAGCCCGTTGGCGAAGACGGAAGTTTATGGCGGTGACGTAACCGTCAGCCGCTAACGGGCGTGCAATTCGAAAAGGAAGCGCGATGCTGAACAAGCAGGAACTAATCGATCTGGTCGAAAAGCGTTACTTCAACGTGATGGATAAAGGTCGTCTCGATGAGACTTTGGAATGTTTGGCGCCGGACTGTGTCTGGAATATCTATCCGGCGGGGATAGAGCTAAGCGGACGTGACGGTGAAATCCGCGCAGCCTTTGAAGGTGCGATGGCGCGCTATCCGACCATGTGGCACGGCAATTTCGAATGGACGGTAGATGAAGCGGCTCAAAGAGTCGCCGCCGTCTTCGATGTACGCCTGGTTGATACAGACGGACGTGAGAGCAACATGTCGAATGCGAAATTGTTCCGCATAGAGGATGGCCGATTTACCCGTCTCGACCTCTATTTCTCGACTTCGGAGTCGGTTGTCTCGGAATCCGAGTAAGCCGGAAGAAGGCTGAGGTGAACAATTCAGGTTAAATTAGAACTATAAGTGTTATTATTCAATTTATGATTAATTGAACATAAGCATTTGATTTCACTATAAATTTGCTGCCAGGGGCTTGTTGGCTATATAAGCTAATCTTGCTCCGTTGGCATGACCAGAAGTTGTTCCGCTAATTAGGATGAAGTTGATGACGCTTAAACAAAAAACATTGGGGGCTGTCCCAGATAACTAGCCCATATTTGTTCTAACCCATTGCCTTAGCTGCGATAATTGGGCTGATGGGTCACTGTTGTTAAAACGCCACTCGCACTCCTTTAAGAATAGGCCGAAATGGGCCTTT
>JABJCS010000258.1 GCA_018665505.1 Alphaproteobacteria bacterium | reverse complement strand
TTCCCGAAGACTATAAATCGAGAGACCCCGAAGGCTTCGCCCAGTTGGAACGCGCGATTACCGCGTTGTCGGTCGATAGCTATGCTTATACGACGGAAGCCATCAACGCGATGCGCTACGACGCCCGGCTCGGTGAAATTAAAACCCCGACCATGGTTATCGCCGGAGAAGTCGATGCCCCAACCCCGCCGGCGCGAATGGAGATTTATCGCGATCAAATCGCGGGTGCCGGATGGGCGGTCATTGAAGGTGCCGCGCATCTGCCCAATTTCGAGAAGCCGGAAGCCTTCAATCAAGCACTCGCCAACTTTCTCGACGCCTTATAGGAGGAGTGCACGATGCCCGCACCCTATTCCGGCGGATGCCAATGCGGCAACATCCGCTACGAGATCACCGCCGAGCCAATCAAGACCACCGCCTGCCACTGCACGGAATGTCAGACGCAATCCGGCAGTGCCTTCGGCATGGCGTTATGGGTGAAGAGCGGCGATTTGCGGGTTAAGGGCACACCGAAAAGCTACACCCGCATTGCCGATAGCGGAAAGCCGATGACCGGGATCTTCTGTCCCAATTGCGGTGTGCGAATCTACAACATCCCGAGCGTCGATCACGACGTCTATCTGTTGAAGCCAGGTACGCTCGACGATACACATGGCTTGCGGCCGGAACGCATGGTCTGGACGCGCCGCAAGCAGCCTTGGGTCGATATCCCGAACGATATTGAAATGGTGGAGTAAGAAATATGCCCGCACCCTATTCCGGCGGTTGCCAATGTGGCCAGGTCCGCTACGACCTCACTGACGAGCCCCTACACCTCATCGCCTGCCATTGCAGCGAATGCCAAAACCAATCCGGCAGTGCTTTCGGCATGTCGATGATCGTGAAGACGGACGATCTAAAAATTACCGGCGTCACCAAAAGCTATACCCGCACCGCCGATAGCGGCAACAAAAACACCGGCGTCTTTTGCCCCGACTGCGGCGTGCGCATCCACAACACGCCTCACTACATCGATGGCGTTTTAACGCTAAAGCCAGGCACGTTAGACGACACCAGCTGGCTGCGCCCGACAGCGATGGTTTGGACGAAAAGCGCTCAGGGCTGGATCCCCGTGCCGGACGGCGTCAAGGATATCGAAGGGCAGCCCTAAAGGAGCCCGCTACTATCGCTTCGCAAAAACAAAATCGCCGCCAATCTCGTGACCGGCCTTGCGGATATTCGAGTATTGCGGCGTCTGGTCCGCATTGAGGCGTACGCGCTCGCGAATTTCGCTATAGAGCTGGGTCCCGTCGAGTACCCCATTGTTTTGCGCCAGACTTTCGATGAAGGCCTTGGCGAAGACCGAATGCCCACCGCCGCCGCTATCCGCGACCGGCTCCAGAGCACCCGAGGTCAAGACCGTGCGGGAGCGCTTGATCATGAGTTTTTTCAGATAACCCGACCCTTCGGAGGCGATCTTGATGCCACGGGTTAAGGTGCCGGAATAGCAGCTGTCGGCGACCACCATAACCTGACGCGCCTTGGTCGCCCGTAACAGGTCCGTGATATCGCCATTGGAGAGCCAGCGCGAACGCGTATCCCGGCGTGCATCTACCGGCAGCCAATAACCGCGATCCGCGTCCGGATCGAGCCACCCGTGGCCTGCATAGTAAATCAGGAGATTGTCATCCTCGTCGAGCTCGCGCCGCAACCGATCGAAGGCGTCGAGGATTTGGTCCCGCGTCGCATCCCGCAGTAAGGTTACCGTATAACCGTATTCCCGATTCAACACCCCAGCGATCCGTTCTGCATCCGCCCGCGCGGTACCCAGCTTCGGCAAGTCGCCATAGGTATCGTTCCCGATGACGAGGGCATGGAATTTACCGAAATCGAGACTTCCCGCGTCGATCGAGTTGAGCGACGCGACCGGCTTTGGCGCGGGGGCCGCGAGACGGGCGGGCGCCGGTGGTTTGCTTGCGGTTCGAACAGGTGGTGGGACGGGATCGGTTCGCGCCACTTTGACGCTGAGCATACCGGTATTGTCGAACAAGAAGGATTCCAAATCGTTCGGACCGAGATAGAGCACACCATCTTCCGCCGCCGTAAAAATTAGGTTCTTGCCGACCGGGAACAACACGCCGGTCGGTCCGATCCGGCCAATCAGGGTTTGAGAATTCACCGCCGCGAGCGGCCGCGTGTTCAACGGATCCTGACAAAACAGATTGTATTGTAGGACTTCGCCGCTGGCGTCGGTTTGATTGCAGTGCGGGCTCATCCGCCATTTCCCGTCAGCGGTGATGTGGTATTCGGTTCCGGCTTTCAACTGGATGCCCGTGTTGCGCCAATGCCCACCGGCGACGATTTGAAAGGATTCCACGTCGCCCTCCGCGAGGGGGGCGACTTTATTTGGTGTGGTGTATTGATGGGTCGCCTGACAGGCGCCGAGCAGTAGCGCTACCGACAGGACGGATGCTCGTAGAATACACGTGTATAGTTTCGTCAGCATTTTGCCTCTCCCCGGAAGCAGACCCGGAAGTGTAACACAATTTTCGCGCGCCACCCAATTGTGCCCCATGAAGCGATTTCCTTCGCCCGATATCCGGACTATCTTTATTGCCAAAGAAAGACCGATAAGAAACCAACCGGGAGGAGAGCAACCATGAGCTTTTCAGTCACCAGCAACAGCTTTAAGGATGGCGACTATCTCGCCAACGACCACGCATTGTCGGAGAGTTACGGCTTCGGCTGTGCGGGCAATAACCAGTCACCCCATCTGGCCTGGGGCGAACCTCCAGCGGGTACCGAGAGCTTCGCTGTCACCTGTTTCGATCCGGACGCACCGACGGGCAGTGGATTCTGGCACTGGCTAGTGATCAATATCCCGGCCGATGTGCGTGAGCTGGCGTTGGGCGCAAGCGGCAATGGTATGCCCAACGGCGCGCTGGAAACCCGTACCGATTTCGGGGCACCCGGCTACGGCGGCCCCTGCCCACCCGAAGGTGACCACCCGCACCGCTATCCTTTCACCGTGCACGCATGCAATTCGAAATTGGAACTGCCCGCCGACATCATGCCCGCGGTGGTTGGATTCAATCTGCATTTCGCGACGCTGGAGAAAGCCGCAATCATGGGGCTTTACAAGCGATAAGCGCAACACGCCTATAGCGGGATGAAACGCTACCGCATCTCGGAGATTTTTCATTCCGTCCAAGGCGAGGGCCGCTACACCGGCGTGCCTTCGCTGTTCCTACGTTTTTGGGGCTGCAACTTTCAATGCCGTGGGTTCGGCAATGCGTCGATGCCAAACGGGCCGGTCGAGACGCTCGCCGATTTCCCTGTGGCAGAGACCGGCTGCGACACGGAATACGCCTGGAACTTAGCATACCGCCACCTCTCGGAAGAGCTGACGGCGGCGGAGATTTGCGACCGTCTGGAGGCACTTGCGCCTCGATTTCTCCACGAGCACTCTCGGCAATGGACTCATCTGGTTGTCACCGGCGGTGAGCCGATGTTAAGCCAGACAGCGCTCGTCGATGTGCTGGAGGCAATGGCCGCCCGGGACAACCTGCCCCGTTTCGTCACCATAGAGACCAACGGCACGCAATTGCCACGCGACCCGCTCGCGACGCTCATCCACTCTCACTATACGGACGGTACCCGCGAATGGTTCTGGTCCGCGAGCCCGAAATTGACACTTTCGGGTGAAGCCTGGGACGCGGCGATCCAGCCACACGTACTCGCCGCCTACCGCGATCTCTCCGATGCGGGGCAGCTCAAGTTCGTCTCGGACGGGCGTGAAGGGAGTTGGGATGACGTGGCTCTCGCCGCAAAAACTTTCCGCGACGCCGGGATCGAATGGGATGTCACGATCATGCCTGTCGGTGCGACCCTCGCCCGGCTCGAAGCGGTGCAAACGGAAATCTGCCTAGGCGCGCTCGAGCGTGGCTACCGCTTCGCACCTCGCCTTCACGCATGGCTTTTCGGGAATGCACCGGGAACATAGAACCCGGTTAGTGCCTATGATGATATTTCGCGAACTGCATGTCTTCGTGCAGGATATGATCGGTGAGCCATTCGGTGAGGAAGGCGGTAAATCCATTGGAGTCAAAGCGCGCTGCTTGACGCTCAATAGCGGCTTTGTATTCCTCGACCCGCCGCGCCAATGCCACATGCAATTCGATATGGCTGTCGAGTTCGGGATAACCGACCGACCGCATTAACCGTTCTTCATGTTCGAAATGGACGTCGACATAGGCAGCCAAGGCGTCGATGGTGGACGTGATCGAAGCGTCTCCCGCACCTTGGGCGTGCTGATCCGACAAATCGTTGATGTGGGCGAACAACCCCCAATGTTCCCGGTCGATCTCCGCTTCGCCGAGCTTGAAGTCGTCCGACCATTCGACAATCGCCATGTCGTCTCTCCCGGTGTGGTGTCCGAAGGATAGGTCGGGAGGTCAAGGACGGGCATTGCGCTACGTCAATCTCTCGGCGGGTAACGGCGTGACATGGAGAGAGATCGACAGAGCCGGCGGAATTATCCTCAACAGCATGTGAACGCCTCGCCCTTCGTAATGGCGGATAAGCCTCTTATTTATGGTAGGGTACACGCCCAATGGAGGGGCAAGATAATGAACGATGCATCTATCGCCGACATTCTAAAGGTCTACCTCGGACAGAACGCTGGGGAAGCGGTGCTGGCGGGTAATATGTCGCGCGGCAAATCTCTCAAAGTCACAGCCGCGATTCTGATCGTCGACATTCGGGGGTCCACGCCATTGCTCCAAAAGCTCGGCACCGATTCCTACATCGACATCATCAATAAACTGTTCGATATCGTCACCCCGCATGTCAGAGCAAACGACGGTGAGGTTCTTCAGTTCACGGGAGATGGGATGCTAGCGGTCTTTCCTGAATCCGCCGAGGCCAAGGCGGGAGGATTCACGTGCCCGATCGCCATTCAGAATGCCTACACCGCTGCTGTCGGCGCGGACAAGGCGACCCTAGATGGGGACCTGCCGGCCTCTCTCGGCTTCGGCTTAAGCTACGGGCCCGTGGATTATGGCAATGTCGGCGCGGAAGATCGGTTAACCTTCACCGTTATCAGCGCCGAAGTCAGTCGCGCCGACCGACTGCAAAGCCTTTGCCCGCTCGGGGATTCGAATGTGGCTATTTCGGGCGACTGCGCCGCGCATCTCCCGGATGGCGCCGTGCGGTCTATTGGTCATCGCGTACTTAAGGGTTTCACCGAGGAAACAGAGGTTTTCGTCCCCGGTTAAATCCATGAGCGGGCGAGTCCTATTTCAACGGCTTTGTCCGATCGGCCTGGCGCTATTACACTATTTCCAAAGAAATGGAGCGTTGATCCCATGCCATCGGACCCCCAACCTACTCGCCTCGGCTTCCTTGTCCCGGAACGGAACGTCACCTGCGAAGTCGAGTTTCCACGCTACCTGCCAGATGGCATTACGGCGCATTTTTCCCGCCTGCCGCGCGCGCAAGCTGAGTTGAAAGCGGACTCCCTCGTACAAATGATGGAGAGTGTTGAAGCCCAATCTGGGCTGCTCACTAAGATCGACGTACAGGTTATTATGGCGGCCTGTACCAGCGGGACGTTTCTCGGCGGGACGGGGGCGGCGAACGATCTCGGCACACGTATCAAGCGCGCCACGGGTATCCCCGGATTTACCACATCGACGGCGGTCGCGGACGCGCTCCGCGCCATGGGCATTCAACGTTTCTTCATGATCACGCCCTATCCCCACGACATCACGGCAACGGAAGCGGCGTTCTTCGAGGCGCTCAGTTTCGAGGTGACGGGAACGGACACGTTCGCCTGCACCCATTCCCCGATGATCCCGGCGCTCGCTTCATCCGAGGTCGCCGAAATGGCAGCGCGGCACGCGGACGAGATCGCGGCGGCGGACGGCCTCTTTGTGAGCTGCACAAATCTCGCGACCATGGACCGCATTCAAGCAATGGAAGAGATGCTCGGTAAGCCGGTCGTCACCTCGAATGCCGCGACCCTATGGCGTGCCCTTCGGGCGGCGGATATGCCGACGGGTGATATCGGCTGCGGACAGCTATTCACGCGGAAACTGGTGCATTAAGGCCCCCATCCTAACCCTCCCGCGCAAGCGGGAGAGGGTGGGGGCAATCTTATTTAAACCGTGAACGGCACCGGATAGCGCTCCGGCGGCAGAAAGATCGTTGTCCGCTTTAACAGTCGCGGCACCATCGGATCGAAGGGCTCGCGCCGGTGCAACACTCGGCAATTATCCCAGAGTACAATATCACCGCGCCGCCATGTATGCTCAAAGACGAATTCGGGCCGGGTGATATGCGCCGATAACTCGTCGAGCAGGGCCCGGCCCTCGACACTCTCCATCCCCTCTACCCCGTAGGTCTGCAACGGGTCCAGATACAATCCCTTTCGCCCGCTGCCAGGCTGCGTCAGCACCATCGGGTGGACGACGTCAGGCGTCTTTTCGCGAATATCCTTCACGTCACCATCTTGCGTGATATCCACATCGAAGATGTTATAGGCGTACTCGCCGCGCCGCCCCTCGACCCGCGCACGCATCTCGTCCGAGAGGGCGTCATAAGCGAGCTGCGTGTTCGCCCAAGCGGTCTTACCGCCATCCTCCGGCACCTCGAGCGCGTAGAGCAGCGAGCCCGTATCAGGCTTCGGCTTATAGCAACTGTCCGTGTGCCACTTCGCCTCGCCGCTGGCGAGGGCCCCGATATTGTCGCCGTTCTCGAGCCGCAGGTTTGAGACCATCACCACTTCCGGATGAGAGCGCGAACGAATGTCCGTGCGCACATGAATATTGATCTCGCCAAGCCGAGAGCTAAACGCGATCTGCTGCGCCTCATCGAGCAATTGGTCGCGGATCAACAACACCGGATGCTCAACCCAAAGCGCATCGATCTCGGCGATCAGCTCGTCGGTGGGCGCGCGGAGATCAACATCAAGAATTTCGAGCCCAAAAGCAGGCGTGAGAGGGCGGGTAGTGAGGGGCATCGGCGTTGTTACTCCGTTTCCATCGCCGCCAACATCGGACGCACGACCTTCCCCATCAGATCGATCCCCACACCGCACTTACACCCCGCACAATCCCGGCATGTCTCCAGCCCCAGTTCCTGGGCATTCGCAAGCGCCTGTTCCCGTCCCGCTTCCGTGTTGAGCGGGTCGAGGCGGAGGATTTGTAGCTTTAATAAGGAGAACGGGTTGCCGTATTGGTAGCCGTCGGGGGCACTCGCCTCCGCGCCGTTCTCGAAATTCTTCACGTGCATCGGGCAACCTTGTAAGCACGCATAGCATTCAATGCACGCGGTCAGCGCGTGGTAATCTTCGGGTGGGTCTTTATTGAGGTCGTTGCCTTGGGCCACGCTGGTCAGGCGGTCGCGCATTTGCCGGGCGACGCCGTCTCTGCGCACCACCAGGTCGGCGAGGACCGGGAGCGTGTTGACCGGGCTGATACGGTCACCTTCCCGCACGCGGGCGCGGCAGGCGACACGGGGACGGCCGTTGATGTCGACGGTACAGACACCGCAATTGCGCGCCCGGCAGCCATAGCGGAAGGCCAGGTCCGGCATCGTCGTAGCCTGCGCCTGAAGCAGGACGTCGAGGATCATTGGTTTCTCGGCGGGTTCGCGGAGCGCGTAGTCGTATTCGACGATCTCGCTTTCGCCGTCGCGGTGGAGCTCTATTTCGACCTTCATGCTGCGCGCTTCTCCGCAACCGCCGCGTCGTCCGAGCCGGGCTCGATCTCGGGCGCGGCGCCCGCGGGGCTGCCCATGATAGCCTGGTAGCGGGCTTCCAGCTTCTTGTCCTTGATCGAGGCGGGTAGGAAGCGGAACCATTTCGACTGGAAACGCCGCCAGTTCTCTTCCGCCTTATAGGCGAGCAATTGCTTGAGCGGCGTCTTCGGGCGCATCACCCGGCGCACGCCGTAGCTAACATCTGCATCGCGGTGGACTACGGTTGAATAGGGCTCGGCGAAGACGGAAATTTCCCCCTTGTCGAGACGGACATGGCCGCCGAGGCTCCCGTCCCGCTCCCCCGCGGCCGCCGCGACGGCCTTGGCCGTCTCCAGCAGATTGCGCAGTTCTTCGAACTCGATGAAAGACTGGTTGTAGGTCGCGTAAGCCGGGATGGCGACGGTGTCGAGCCGCTCGGTCAGCGAAGCAATCAGGCTGGCAATCCCGGCGATGCCATCTCCGGTGCGGGCCGGGCCGATGGCGTCCCAAGCTTGTTTTTGTAACTCCAATTTCAGGGTCGCGGCGGCAACATCGCCTTGTTGGCCGAAGCGGGCTGCGGTTGCCTCGATCAGCGGCGCGAAGGCCGCGTCATCGATCTTGCCCTTGAAGCCGCAGGCCAATTGCGTCGCCGCGCGTCCGGCACGGGAACCGAAGACGGAAACCTCGGTCAGCGCGGTGGAGCCTAAGCGATTGGCACCAAAAACGCCGCCCATGGCTTGACCGGCGGCGAACAATCCCGCGATGCCGAGTGCGCGTTCGCCCGAACCGTCACCCTTAACGGAGGCACCCTCGGCGTCAGCACGCAGCCCACCCATATGGTAATGGGCGCTGGGCCGAACTTCCCAGGGCTCTTCGCATTTCGCGATCGGTTTGCTGAAGGCTTGGCGCGCGTTGCGGTAGGCCCCCGGCAGGCACGTCTCCAGGTAGCGCATGAAATACGGTCCGGAGCGCGGCAATACTTTGTTGCCGGTCATATCCAGATAGGCGCCGCCATTGGGGCTACCGCGACCGTCGGCCACCGCGCGCATGATGGCGGCAGAGCATTCGGCGCGGGTGCGTTGATAGACGCTGTCGAGGATCACCGTTCCGTTCTTGTCGCGGAGCACACCGAGGAAACTCGCACTCGCCGGTTCACCGACCAGCAACCCTTCATAGGAGGGCGGAGAGGCAATACAGAAAGGCAGGAACTGACACTGTTCCATATCCGCCAGTTCGGCTCCAGCGCGGGCGGCAATGGCATAGCTGTCACCGGTATTGCCGCGCATGGTGTCGGTCTTCGGGAAGAACAGCGTGGAGAGGCCACCCGCCGCGATGATGACCGCGGGCGCGCGGACGGCGATCAGCTTGCCGCCGGACGCGTCGTAGATCAGACCGCCAACAATATAGGTCTTACCGTCGTCGTCCTTGTCCGTCACCAGATCGAGGAACCAGGCGTCTTCGAGATAATCGACCCCGTTGCCTTGAACGACTGCGTTCCAATTCGCATGACCGAAGGAGATGCCGTGATTTGGCAAGCCGACGGAGCGCCGCCGATTGTGTCCACCGAATGCCATGGGGGCGGCTTTGGGGCCGTCGCGTTCGTGGTCGATCGCAGGGCGCAAACCTTGCGCGCGGAATAGATCGAAGCCGGACTGGCTGTCCTTGGCGAAGGCGTCGGTAATCTCCTTTACAGGTAGATTGCCGCCCGCCATGCGCAGATTCTCCGAGAGATTTTCTTCCGAGTCATCGTCGGTCGCCACGGAACGCACAGTGGCATTGCCCTCGGAGATTTTGGTGTCGGAGCAGCCGACCGGATCCTTCGAGACCACGAGCACCCGCGCGCCCTCGTCCGCCGCCACCCGCGCCGCCAAACTCCCGGCTCCGCCGGAGCCGACGACCACCACGTCGTAATCGCGCCATTCGGTTTCGATTGTCATGCCTTTTCCCCACCGCGTTATCTGTCAGCGAAATGGCATAACGAGACCGATGGATCAAGGCCCCCTCTCCCGCGAGGGGAGAAGGAATGCGACCGAGCGGTAAGTTAAAGTCCCCTCTCCCCCGGCCGGAGAGGGTTGGGGTGAGGAGGCTTAGACCCCGTCGTCGACCTCAACACCGCAAGCATTCAGCGCCATCGCCAGCGTCATGTAATTTCCGGCCGTAAAAATTATGTCCAAGACCTGCTGATCGTTGAAATGTTTGGTGACCGCGGCCCAACCCGCATCGTTGAGTGTTCGCGTCTCCAGCAATTCGTCGACGGCGGCAAGCAAAGCGTGTTCGCTGTCGCTCCAGCCAGCTGCACTCGCGCCTTCTTTTACCCGCTCGATTTCCTCTTGAGAAAGACCAGCCTCAAGCCCGATGCGATTATGCTGCGCCCATTCGTATGCGGATTGGCTGACCCATCCAGCGCGCAAGATCACCAGCTCGCGGTCGCGCGGCGGCAGGCTTGATTTCAGCAGGCAGTGATTGGCGAAGACCATCCAGCGCTTAAGTAGCTTCGGGTGCCGGCCCAGAGTGGTAAAGATATTAAACACCCGCCCGAAAGTTTTGATCGTCGGCGTGAACATCTCACGCATCTCGTCGGTCCATTGGGCTTCGGGAAGCGGTGCGAGGCGCGGCGCGGGCTGATCGGACATATGATTGTACTCGTTTAGTTGGGACGTTGAGATTTGCGGACGCGCTCGCTCTCGGTCTTGAGCTGGCCGCAGGCCGCCATTATGTCGGTGCCGCGCGGCGTGCGCACCGTGGCGACATAGCCGGCACGTTCGATAACGCGGGCAAATCTCCGAATCGCATTGCCGGAAGAGCATTCATAGGTGCTACCGGGCCATGGATTGAACGGGATCATGTTCACCTTGGCCGGAATACCTTCGATCAGGCGGCACAGCTCACGGGCGTCGGCCTCAGAATCGTTGATGCCTTTTAGCATGACGTATTCGAAGGTGATGCGCCGAGCGTTCTTAGCGGCGGGATAAGCGCGGCAGGCGCGCAGCAACTCTTCAATCGGATATTTTTTATTGATCGGCACCAGCTTGTCGCGCACGTCGTCAGTCACCGCGTGCAGGGAGATCGCCAACATTACGCCGAGCTCCTCGCCGCATTGCTCGATCATCGGTACCACACCGGAGGTCGAGAGCGTGATTCGGCGCCTTGAGATCGAAACGCCATCGCCGTCCATCGCGATCTGTAGCGCTTTCTTGACGTTTTCGTAATTATAGAGCGGCTCACCCATCCCCATCATGACGATGTTGGTGATGCGGTTCTCTTCCTTGCTCGATGGCCATTCTTCCAGATGATCACGGGCCAGCATAATCTGGCCGACGATCTCACCCGGCTCCAGATTGCGCACCAGACGCTGAGTTCCGGTGTGGCAGAAGGAACAGGTGAGCGTACAGCCGACCTGGCTCGAGACGCAGAGTGTACCGCGGCCCGGCTCCGGGATATAGACCGTCTCGGCGGCGTTCTTATCCTCGAAGTCGAGCAACCATTTCCGCGTGCCATCGACGGATTGTTGGTCGACAGAAACGCCTGGTCGCTCGATCCGGAAGGCTTCCGGCAAGCGCGCCCGTAAATCCTTCGAGAGGTTGGTCATCGCATCGAAGTCACGCGCACCCTTAGCATAGACCCAACTGTATATTTGGTCGGCCCGGTAACGCTCGACGTCGAAAGCCGCCAAGGCCTCGAGAATCTCCGTGTGCGACATGCCCACGAGATTCTGGCGCGTATCTTTCGCGGGCGTGGGGACGTCGGAATTGATCCCGATCATGGCGGCGGTGTCAGTCATAGAGTGGGATATACGGCAGAACGGCACCGTACGCCAAGGGAGAACGACCATGAGCTTTGAGAACCTGACCGCCGAATTGTCACTGCTGGTTGACGAAATAGAGGGAGATCAAGGCGACCGCCACGAAATTTACCTCCGCATTCGCGAAAAATTAGGAGAGCTGAAGGCCATGGGCATGCCATTGCCAGAGGACCTTGTCCGGTTGGAGCGGCACCTCGAAGCCGAGTTCGATGCGGATATGGGATATATTCTGTGATGCGTGACAGAGATGAGAGAAATGTTGAGCTCTTCTCCCGTTGAACTGCGTTCGAGGAACCGCTCAGGCCATAATTCCGGGTCCGCCTCGCGTCCCGGAATGACAGTTCCAAAAATAATTAGCCATTCCGGAGCGACCAAAGGTCGAAGCCGGAACTAGGGCCTGAGCCTCACAATGATGATAGAACAGTGCCCGACGTATTGTGTCGCTTACTTAATGCCGCAGGCCTTGTTCATCTCGGCATAAGCTTTGGTGAAGCCCTTTAGGGAAAAGACATCCCTCGTCTTAGTGCCGCGTCCGGACACGCCACTGGCGGTCATTGTCGCCCCGGCCCGCATCGCCTTGACCATCCGCCCGTCATCCTTTGGTTTTGCGTTCCAGGCGGTGTCGCCATCCGTGAACATCGAAAATTTCGATTTTCCCACCGAAACACTAAGTGCGCTTTCTTTCTTGAACGGATAGCCGATAGAAATGCTGACTTCGTTCAACCGTTTTTTCGACGGGCGCTGCGTCACATAGGTATAGACGTCGCCGCGGCGGGTATAGTTGCCTTGGGATTTAGTCGGTTGCCCCCACATCAAACAGACCTTGCCCCCACCCTCGTCATAGGTTTGGACGTGCCAATCGCCGAACGTGCCGACGAAATCGTCTGCCTGGGCGACACTAGCCGCCGACAAGGCGCATGCGATAAATATAAATCCGTATTTCATCCCTACTAGATACGGAAGCGCGCCCGCGCGTTCAACCCGGAGAATCGCCGCATTGCGTAAAACAATGACAAAGCCCCAAAAACAATGACAAACCTTGGGGTCGCGCTAGTCTCGTTCTGGAATGAAATTGAACCCCAATGGCGCATACGCCATCGATAAGGGCGGGGGATGGACCCAATCTGCATTTCGTCCAATGACGCGATAACATGACCGCGGCCACCTTACCGGATACGACGGCCGATGATACACGGCGTTATTGGGTTCTCGCGACCGTCACCTTAGCGACGCTGCTGTTCGCCATGACGGTGACGATTTCCTATGTCGTCCTGCCGCAGATGCAGGGTTCGCTCTCAGCGACCCAAGACCAAATCGCCTGGTCGGTTACATTCAATCTGGTCGCGACTGCGGTCGGCACACCTGCGTCCGGTTGGCTCGCCAACCGGTTCGGGCGGCGTGCGCTGATGATCTGGTGTGTCACCGGATTTTCCGTCGCCTCTCTGCTCTGCGGTACCGCGACGACATTGGAGGAGCTGGTCACCTACCGGGTCATTCAGGGGATCATGGGTGCGCCGATTACCCCGGTCGCACAGGCAATCATCCTCGGTACCTTTCCACGCCGCCAGCACGGCCTCGCCACCGCAGTCTGGGGTATGGGCGTGGTCTGCGGGCCAATCATCGGCCCGACCATCGGTGGCTTTATCGCCGAGGCTTATGACTGGCGTTGGGTATTCTTCATGACGTTTCCGGTCTGCGTCGTCTCCATTCTCATGGTGTTCATATTCATCACCGACCGCACCCGCAACAGCGACATCCGCCTCGATTGGACCGGGTTTCTCGCCCTCTCCATCGCCGTCGCCAGTTTCCAATTGATGCTTGATCGCGGCGAACGGCTCGATTGGTTCGACGCCACGGAAATCGTCATCGAGGCCTGTCTCGCGGGGCTCGGCCTTTATCTGTTCGCGGTCCACAGCCTGATGGCGCAGAAACCCTTCCTCGATCCGAAACTGCTGCTCGACCGAAATTTCGCACTCGGATTGTTCTTTGCCTTTGCCTTTGGCGGCCTCGCTTTCGTGCCAATGGTGTTGTTGCCGACGATGCTGCAGGACCTGCAAGGATTCCCGGATTCCATTATTGGTCTTATTCTCGCCGCGCGCGGGGTGGGCAGCATGATCGGTAATTTCGCGGTCGTCGCAATGAGCCGCTTCGATCCCCGCATCGGCCTCGTGATCGGCTATACCAGCCAATCGATGAGCGGTTATATGATGGCGCAATTCGATCTCAACGTCTCCATGGCCGATGTGATGTTCACCAGCGCGTTCCAAGGATTCGGCAACAGTTTCCTGTGGGTCCCGCTGACGGTAATTGCCTTCGGGACGCTTCCTACCCATCGGCTCGGCGAAGCGACGGCGGGCTTTCACCTGATCCGCAATCTCGGCAGTGCCATCGTCATTTCGGTCTGTGTCGGCGTCGTCATTCACTCCGCCGGCGTCAGCTACAGCGTGATTTCAGAGAACATCAATCCGTTCAACGAAGCCTTCGGTATCGCTTCCGTGACCGGCGGTTGGTCGCTTGATAGCCTGACTGGATTGGCGAAACTGAGCAATGAAGTCGACCGACAATCCTCGATGATCGGCTATATTAATGCGTTCTATGTGTTCTCAGCCTTCGCCATTTCCATCGTCCCCTTTATCCTTTTTCTAAAGAAGCCGGAGAGAGACTAATGAAGTTCGGTATATTCGGTGGCGCACGCCAGAAACGAGGACTGGCGGATACGGACAGCCCAACCGGTTACCGGGATTGGATCGAATACAATATCGAAGCGGAGGCACTCGGCTACCACAGCACGTTCACGACCGAGCATCATTTCACTGGCCTCGGACAAGTCTCCGCATCACTCAACCTGCTGACTTATTTAGCGGCGAAAACCACGACATTGCGGCTAGGCACAGCGGTGATGACTTTGCCGTGGCACAATCCGATCTTGCTGGCAGAGCAAGCAGCTACCCTCGATCTGGTTTCCGATGGGCGCCTCGATTTCGGCATCGGCAAGGGCTACCGCTATAACGAGTTTAACGGGTTCGACATCGATATGGCGAACGCGGATACAATCTTCGAGGAAGCCTTCGGTCTGATCTTGAAGGCGTGGCAGAATGAGGAACGGTGGAGCCATCAAGGCGCCCGCTGGCAGTTCAACGACATCGTGGTCGAACCACCGGTGGTCCAAAAGCCGCATCCGCCAATTTGGCTCGCGGCCGGGCGGCCGGAATCCATCCGTGCCGCCGCCCGCAGCGGCGCACATCTATTGCTCGACCAATACTCACCGCTCACGGCGGCCCTGGAACGCGCCGATATCTTTCGCGATGAATTGACGGCGATGGGAGTCGATCCGACAACGCGGCAAATCGCGTTGGCGCGCGGCCTCTTCATCGCAAAGGATCAGATGGAGAAAGATTCGGTCATCGAGCGGCGCACTAAATCACGCGGTCTGGTGGATGAGTTGGCGCAAACACCCAAGGGCGACAACAGCGCCAGCATCATGCAATTCAAGGGGCCGGAAGAAGCCATCGACGGAGCTCTTATTGGGACACTGGATGAAGTTCAGGAACGTTTGGACGCGATCCGCGCGGGCGGCATCGAATATGTTCTGCTCTCGAATGCGGGTGGCGGGATCGAAGGATTGCGCACTTTCTCGCGGGAATTTCTTTAATCTCGCCCACCGTGGAAATGTGGCGGCAACTCTTCCGTGGGACCGCCCGCCGCAACGGGCCGGGGGGCGAAACGGCCCTTGGTCAGCCAACGATCGTACATCAGGATGGCTCCGGCGACACCGACATTAACGCAGAATTTGGTCGGAATTTTCACCACGTGGTCGCAACGCGCGACAACTTCAGGCGACAGCTCACCCTTTTCCGGACCTAGGATATAGGCGGCCTGTTCCGGGTGAGTGAAGCTCGGCAGGTCGTGCGCACCATCGAGCAATTCGACGCCGACCAACTGGCAGCCTTTCGGCAAGGTTAGATCCTTCGGTGTCGGGAATTCGTAGACCGGCATGTGCCGGTGCGTCTTCGAGGTGTCCGACCGGTCGATTTGTTTAAGGTCGATTGCCGGCGCGATGGCGAAAAAGAAATCCGCCCCGAACGCATGCGCGGAGCGAATCAAATTACCGACATTCATCGGTTTCGAAATACTCTCAACGCCTATGCCAAAATATCCTCGCATGGCGTGGGACATTGCCCGCACATATCCGTGAAGGCAAGCCACACCGGGTTTTCCCAGCGGGAGAATATGCTAGTTTGCGTGCCATGAACGACCTGCATGTAAATCACAACTCCCACCCACCTCGCGATGATCAAGCATCACCGATCATGGTCGAGGTCACGCGCGGCGATATCGTCGAGAGTCAGCATCGCGGTCGCGCCGCCGTGGTCGATCGCGAAGGTGCCGTCATTCTGTCATGGGGCGATATCGAAGCACCGGTCTATCCGCGTTCCGCGATCAAACCGCTGCAAGCCATCCCCTTGATCGAGAGCGGAGCCGCCGACGCCTACGGCGCAACCGACACCGAGATTGCTGTCGGTTGCGCGTCACATGGTGGCGAGCACATGCATGTGGAAGCCATCACGGCTTGGCTCGCGCGATGCGGCCTGTCGGTCACTGATCTTGAATGCGGCAGTCACACGCCGAGCCATGGTCCGTCGAGCGACGATCTCGTTCGGCAAGATGCAGCCTTTCATGCAGCGCACAATAATTGTTCGGGCAAGCACGCCGCGATGTTGGTGACTGCAAAGCATCTGGGCGATCCAACAGCGGGATATATCGACTATACCCATCCGGTACAGCAGCGAGTGCTAGGTGTCCTGGAACAGATGTGCGGTCTAGATCTGGCGTCCGCACCGCGCGGCGTCGATGGCTGCTCCATTCCCACGATTGCGGTGCCGCTCGGCAATTTGGCGTTGGCCTTTGCCCGCTTCGCCGATCCCGGCGACGAAGTCCCAGCACGACGTGCGGACGCCATCCGGCGCATTCACGCGGCATTGGCGGCCGCGCCCGAGATGATCGCAGGGACCGGGCGTTACTGTTCCGATGTGATTCGCGCGACCGAAGGCAAGGTCCTGGTCAAGACCGGTGCAGAGGGTGTTTTTTGTGGTGCGGTTCCTGCGCTCGGGCTCGGCATCGCCTTGAAATGCGAGGACGGCGCGAAGCGCGCCAGCGAAGCCATGATGACGGCGATCCTGATGCGGATCGGCGCTATCGACGAAGTGACGCTGCAATCCATTGACCAAGCGCTTCCGCAACCCATTCTTAACCGCAACCTTCGGGTCGTCGGCGAGGTGCGGACAACAGCCGTGTTACGCGCCGAGTAGACCCTTACCAGCCACCGCGGGAGAGGTACCATGCGCTCGATACGCGTCTCAAGTTTCGATGGGGTCGATGCTCTGACCCTGGAAGACATCCCGCCCCCCGTCGCCGGGCCAGGCGAAGTCCGGATTAAGGTCTATGTGGGCGGAGTCAATTTCCCCGACCTGCTGATGTCCGAAGGCAAATACCAGCATAAGCCGGAAATGCCGTTCACGCCCGGCCTGGAAGCGGCTGGCGTTGTGATTGATGTCGGCGAAGGGGTGACACGCTTCAAACCCGGCGAGCGGGTCATGGGATTCTTCGACTACGGCGCTTTCGCAGAGGAAGCGATCATCGCAGAGAAGTACCTGATGCATGTGCCCGACGGCATGGATTGGGAAATGGCAGGCGGCTTCTGTCTGACACACACGACCAGTCACGCGGCCCTGGTACACGAACGGGTCAATCTGAAAGCGGGCGAGGTCTTGCTCGTCCACGGTGCGGCAGGCGGTGTAGGCACGACGGCGGTGCAGATCGGCAAGGCGCTCGGCTGTACCGTGGTGGCGACGGCCGGTAGCGACGAGAAGGCGCAGTTCGCCCTCGATAACGGCGCCGATTTTGCCATCAATTATTCAACCGAGGAAATCCGCACACGGGTCAAGGAATTGGTCGGCGGCGCGGATGTGGTTTACGACCCGGTCAGCGGCGATGCCTTCACACAATCACTTCGCTGCATCAATTTCGAAGGCCGAATCATCATCATCGGGTTCGCCAGCGGCACCATCGCGAATGCCCCGGCGAATTACGTTCTGGTTAAGAATATCTCAATCGTCGGCTTTCCGGTCGGCTCTTACCGCCGTGTCAGCCCCGAAATCCTGCAACGCTCCTACGCCGGTCTCACAGAGATGTGGGACGCTGGGCATCTAAAACCTCAGCAAAGCCACGCTTTCTCTCTGGCTGATACCAGCGAAGCCATCAAGGCGCTACGCGACCGCAAGGCCATGGGTAAAGTCATCATCAAAGTTCGGGACGGGGAGTAATCGGCATGCGCGCAATGAGACTTCACGGCCGCGACGGCATCGACGCCATGAAACTGGAAGAAGTCGAGCTATCGGCTCCAGGGCCGGGCCAAGCACAGATCGCGGTCCACGTCGCCGGAGTGAACTTCGGCGACACCTTGATGGTGACCGGCCAATATCAAGAGAAACCCGATCTGCCGTTCAGCCCCGGCATGGAAGCGGCGGGCGAGGTGATCGCGCTCGGTAATGGTGTCGACAATGTTAAAGTCGGAGACCGGGTGATGGGCTCGATCGGCTTTGGCGGTTTCGCCGAGGAAGCGAACGTTCCCGCCGCCAACCTGACCCAGGTGCCTGACGACATGGATTGGGCAACGGCAGCGGCCTTTCCGGTCGCCTATGGCACGAGCCATGTGGCGCTGACCTATCGCTCGCATCTGAAATCGGGTGAAGTGCTGCTGGTGCACGGAGCGGCTGGTGGCGTCGGCCTGACAGCGGTTGAGCTCGGCAAGGCGATGGGGGCCACGGTGATCGCGACGGCAGGTAGTGACGATAAGGTAGCCCTCGCAAGAACTTACGG
>JABJCS010000257.1 GCA_018665505.1 Alphaproteobacteria bacterium | reverse complement strand
CACCATCCTTTGCACGAATAAGGCTGTTGCGGTGCACCAGGTTGGCTTCTGTCGGCAGGTCGTCGATGGTGGTAATTGGGCCGCTTGCAATGCCCGCTTCCGAGAGCGCGGCGACGCATTCCTCCAGCGTGTGCGAAGATGTCCAATCAGTAATCGCCTGTTCGATAAGGCCGCGGTTCGCAACCCTGTCGTTATTCTCCAGAATAGTCTCAGGGATATCTGGGCGTCCGATTATCCCGCACAGAATTGAGAAGTGATCATTGGAGACCGTACAGATCAGGACGTCGCCGTCGCTGGTTGAAAAACTGTTCCAGGGCACGACGAGTGGATGGCGGTTGCCTTCGCGCTTTGGGATTTTGCCATCGTGATGCGCTGGAAGATAAGTCGGCAGTGAATTGATGCCGCAATCGAAAAGCGAGATGTCGGCCGATTGATTGGGTCCACCGAGGCGCCGAACGCGAAGAGCGGACACCGCGGCTGCCGCACCATAGATGGCGGCTTCGTACTCGAGGATCGGCGCGCCGGCGGCAAACGGTGCGCCGCCTTCTTGCCCGTTGGTATCGGCGATACCGGTCAGTGCTTGAATGAGCGCGTCCGAATAGGGCTTCCCGGCGAGTGGGCCGGAGAGGCCGAATGCGGTGAGGTCGATATGGATAGTGTTCTGGTATGCGGTCTTGTCGCCATCGATGTCGCTAGACGTGAGTACAACGTCCGCCGCGTCTATCGCGGCTTGGCGCTTATCGCTCGAAATCGGCTCCTTGCCGAGGACGTACGTCGCGCGGTGTGCCCATTTGTCGCCGGGAAGATTAACGCCCTCAACGTAGAGGACCGTGGCCCCCAATTGAGCCAACAACGTTCCGCAAGCGCCGACCGCATATCGCCCGCCCAGTTCAGCCACAATAACTCCGTCCAAGGGACGCATCGTGCTCTCCATCTAATATTGGTCGAAAATGCGCTGCAGTTCGACCGGGTCGTCCGTCTTGGTCAAGGCGACGGTCAAGAGGACTCGGGCTTTCTGCGGCGGTAGATTGTCGGCCAGCACGGTCCCCGGTACCCGGCGCGAGGCAACGTCCGCGACGCGGCCACTTCCGGCGCGGGTACTGTGGACGATGATGACGCCTTTCTCGGACGCGGCTTTCAATCGTTCAAATTCTTTTGGCGTCACATATCCGGGTGCCATGGCGCCAACGACAATGCCTTTCGCTCCGACGGCAGTGAAGGCATCGATGGCGGTGCCGTCGGAGCCCGCATAGGTCATCGACAATTCGACACGCGGGAGTTCCGTCATCCCGCGCACGTCGAATTCCGTATCCGGTGCGCGGCGGCGCTCGGGCATACGGTAATAGGCGATCTTATCCCAATCGGCGTGACCCAAGATACCGAAGTCCGGGCTTTTGAAGGTTTGTTGGCGCAGGGTAGAGGTCTTTGTCATGTCGCGGGAGAAGTGGATCTCGTCATTGAGGACACCCAATACGCCGCGCCCGCGTGAATCGGGATGGCCCGCGGTGCGGATTGCGTTCACGATATTGATACCTGAATCCGTGCCCATGCCGGAAGCGGGGCGTTGTGCGCCGACCAGGACGACCGGGATGTCCACCTTAACCACTAAGTTCATGAAATAGGCGGTCTCTTCCAGTGTCGCGGTGCCATGGGTGATGACGATGCCTTCGAGCGATGGGTCGTCGGCCACCAACTGGTGTATCTTCTCGTTGATCTCCAGCCATTCGGCGGGGCCGATGGAGGTGCTCGGCATGGCGCGCAGACGCACCGGCACGATATCGCCTTGTTGCAGCGTCTCCGGGAAGGCGTTCAACAGCTCGTCGACCTCGTAGATTTTGTTGTTCTCGAGATAAGCGACAAGGTCGAGACCATGCCGTCCAACAGACGAGATGGTTCCACCTGTTCCAATAACGGCGACGCGGGGACCGGCCATAGTGTATTCCTCCTGGATGACAAAGCTTCAGGCACTAAACTAGGGCCGAGACCGCAACGGGGAAATGGTGCATATGGAGAACGGCGGACTTTACTGTGAGAAGGCTTATTTGCCGTCCGGATGGGCGACGAATGTGGTGATCGAATTTGCGCCCGGTGGAGAGATTACGGTTATTCGTCCGGCTTCGCCCGGTGATGATTTCCCCAGGGCAGCAGGACCGGTTTTACCCGGACTCCCGAATTTGCACTCACACGCATTTCAGCGCGCGATGGCCGGTCTGACGGAGCGCGCCGGGCCGGACGGCGATGACTTTTGGTCGTGGCGGCAAGCGGTCTATCGGTT
>JABJCS010000256.1 GCA_018665505.1 Alphaproteobacteria bacterium | reverse complement strand
CGCTGCTTTGCGGATTCCTGGCAGGTTTCGTCTGTTTCTGGTGCGTCGGCTTTATCAAGAAAAAGGTCGGGATCGACGATTCTCTTGATGTATTTGCCGTCCATGGCGTCGGCGGCGCTCTCGGTATTCTGCTGACGTCGTTCCTGGGGGCCGAAGCGTTCGGCGGGATGGGCCTCGGCGAAGGTATGACGATCACCAAGCAATTCGGTGCTCAGATTCTGGGGATCGTCGTTGTCGCTCTTTGGTCACTGGTTATCAGCTGGGTCTTGGTGAAGGTCATTCAGAAAACCTCCGGTTTGCGCGTCCACGAAGAGGACGAAATCGAAGGACTGGATATCACCTCCCATGGCGAGCGTATCCATCTCAACTGATCAACGCCGTTAAACGATACGGCAAATCTGGAGACGGAGCGGCGGTTCAGAATCGCCGCTCCATTTTCGCTTTCCTATGTGTTTGTTTTTGTGGAGATAATTACCTTCTTGGTTGAAGTTTGTCTCTGTGTCTCCATGTCCTAATATTATGGGTAACGGTTGGTCTGATAAACCTGCTGGTGGCAAGGATGGGAACTTGGTCGCTTGATGATATTCCGTGGGACAGTTTTGACGCGCCACGGGTAAATGCTGAAATCGTCCCGATTGTGAAGGCAGCCAGTATGGTTGAATTCAACGCAGACGATTACCGGGTATATCTTCAAAATGTATTCGGCGATGACCTACGCGCCTGCAGGGCACTGGAACAGTGGTCTATCGAAGAAATCCAACACGGGAAAGCGCTCGGCCGCTGGGCGGAACTTGCAGATCCCGATTTCAATTTTGACCGCAGTTTCGAACGCTTCGTCGGCACCTTCAACATCCCACTCGACGTGACGGAGTCGGTACGGGGCTCGCAGGTCGGCGAACTGGTGGCGCATTGTATGGTCGAAACCGGTACGAGCTCATTCTACAGCGCGCTTGCGGAGGCCACGAACGAGCCCGTGCTCAATGAGATCTGCCGTCGGATCGCCGAGGATGAAATCGCGCATTACCATCTCTTCTATTCGTATATGCGCCGCTATCTGAAGGACCAAAAATTGCCGTTGAGAGAGCGGTTCAGGATCGCGTTTGAACGAACCGCGGAAACGGAGGACGATGAACTTGCGCGTGCCTATTGGGCGGCCAATCGGCCAAACGAGCCGTTCGAGCGTCGGTCGAATTCCGTGGCCTATGCGCAGGCGACGCTTAAATATTATAAGCCACGTCATGTTGCCCGGGCGGTTGAGATGATTTTCGGAACGTTGGGGTTGAATCCGTCAGGGCCGCTTGGTTGGGTGGCAGTGCGCGCCGTCCGAATGTTCATCTGGTATCGTACGCGGTTTGCACCATGGGCGGCCATCTGGGCGTCGCGGTTGACCGGCGCCGAAGCCGGCGGGGTCGGCCGCGCCGGCCCGCCTTAGGATATCTGTCCTATATGGCCGCCAAATTCCGCCAGGACCTCTGCGTACAGGGCGCGTTTAAAATCAACAATTTCTTCCAGCAGGGTGTCTGGTCCGGTCCATTTCCATTGGCCGAACTCGGGATGTTCAGTTGCAATGTCAATTTCGTCCTCGGATCCGGTAAAGCGGAAAGCTGCCCATAGTTGCGTCTGGCCGCGGAACCGTCCTCCCCACGCGGTGGCTGCCAATTCGGGCGGCAGGTCGTAGCTCCGCCATTCGGTGCTGATGCCGATCAGCGTGGCCGCATCGATACCGGTTTCTTCCTTCAATTCGCGAAACGCGGCATCAACCGGAGTCTCGCCGTCGTCAATACCTCCCTGCGGCATTTGCCAGGCACCCGGCGTGTCCAGACGCTCGCCGACAAATATCCTGCCGAGCTTGTCGAAAAGCAGTATGCCGACGCAGGGGCGATACCCCTCGGGATTGGGTGGATAGGCGCCGGGAGAATCAGCGGGACCGGAAGATGACGGAGGGTTCATTTTTTTTTCGCGGCGGTGGTCACGCCGGCGAGCGCGGATATTGGCGCAATCGCGATGCCGCGTGCTTCGAGCTGGCGGACCCAGGTGGCGACACGCTCGAGGCTGACCGGGTAGGGCGATGCTATCCCGATCGCGCGTTTGTCGCGCTTGGCGCGTTGCTCCAATTCACTGAATTTTCGATCGATTTCCGTGCGCGACGCGCGTTGATCCAGGGTCAATGTGGCCATCGCCCAGGCCATTTTGACGTCGCTTGCGACAACCGCCGAAACGCTGCGGGGAGAACTGCCACTGTCGAGATAGAGAAGTCCCCGTTCGTTGATGGCGCGCAATACCGGCAACATGTGCTTGCGCGATGTTGTGAAGCGCGATCCGAGGAAATCGACCACACCGACATAACCGGTGCCGCGGCTCAGACTCCATAACAGGCGGTCGAGGTTGCCTTCGGCGTTCAGTGATGTGAGCAGGGTCTGCGGGCCGGGATCGTATGCCGGATAATTCGTCGGCTCCATCGGCACGTTGATCAGCACTTCGTGTCCGGCTGCACGGGCCAGTCGAATCCACTCGTTAAGTCGGGCCGAATACGGCGCGAAAGCCAGGGTCACGCTGCCGGGCAACCCTTGTATGGCTGATTCGGTTGCCGCTGCGGAAAGCCCGAGTCCGCTAACTACGATGGCGACCCGGGGACGTTTATCCGCGACGTCGAACGGTTTGGCATATACCTGACGGGGCAGGCGTCCGTCCGACCCGATACGGGGAAGCGGTCCTAGATTCGTGACCTGCAAAAGGGCCGGATCGGGCGATGGGCTCAGGGCCGGATCGCGGGGTACTGGCGGCAATTTCTTTGGCACGATTGCGCGCGCCGTTGATTTTGGGGTCGTTGGGGTGGTCGGCGTTTTTTGCACGACGACCGGTTTGGCCGGGGGTGTTTCCGGCGCCTTCGGTTTTGGTTCGACCGCTGTGGCGCCGGGTACCGGGGCGCCGGGCGCAGGGGGGGATTGTGTCATTGTGCCCGCGCCCGTCATCGTGTCCGCGCCGGACTTCGGTACAGGTTGTGTAGAGGCGGGCGCTGGCGCCGTGTCCTTGGGGGTCGATTTTTTCACCGTTGGAGGGAGCGCGGCCGGTTTTTCTGCCAGGGTGCTTTCGGGTGCAGATGGTTTTGCCGTTTCGCCCGAGGTTACGATTCCCGATGACGCAACAAGCATCTCAATAAATGCAGAGGGCGAGGTCTACGGTTATTTTGCCGACAACAATGAAGGCCAGTTGTTGGGACAGTTTTCTGTGGCTGGTTTCTCGAATGCAAAAGGCCTTGAGGCTTTAGGTGGAAACCTTTTCCAAGAAACTGAAGCGTCCGGACCTGCGATTGTGACGACACCCGGTCTGGATGGAATGGGAACGCTTCGACAGGGGTATCTGGAGGACAGCTCGGTTGATGTCGTGCATGAGATGACGGAATTGATCGAAGCACAGCGGGGATACGAATTGAACGCTAAGGTTATTTCAGCCGTAGATCAGATGATGTCAGCGACTGTACAGGTGCGGTAATGCGAATTTTGACACTTATCATTGCATCTCTTTTACCAACAATGACTTTAGCAGACAGCTTAGTTGCAACGCGCACAATCCGCCCTGAGGAAATTGTGACATATGCGGACATTCGTATTTTGGCGGATACTATTCCAGGAGGATATGAAAGCCCTGAAGAGGTCTTGGGGATGGAGGCTCGTGTCGCGTTATATGCCGGGCGTCCAATTCGTCGTGGTGATGTGCGACCTCCTGCCTTGATTGGTCGCAATGATCTCGTAGAGCTGGTTTATCGCACGCGTGGACTTGAGATCGTGGCGGCAGGGCGATCGCTTGCGCGTGGTGGAGTGGGTGAGAAAATCACAGTGCTCAATACCAGTTCGCGCCGTCGTGTTTTGGGTCAGGTGCTGCCCAATGGTCGTGTATTGGTGGAATAGCACATGATGCCAAAATCTATATTCTTAGTATTTTGCCCTTTGATGGCCTGTATGGACACGTCCGTTGTATCACAACCGATATTCACTCATCCTCAGACCACAATTGAACATAGCGCTATGATGCAGGCAGAAGAACCGTTAAATGCATTTGCCAAACCCGTTGAAATGGCCTCATTGTGGAGCCGTGGGCGTGGATCTCTTTTAGGAGAGAACCGCGCGATGGCCCGAGGTGATATACTTACGGTAGTCATCGAAATTGATGACAAGGCTGAAATTTCAAATGGCACAAATCGCTCTCGGGGGGCGTCGCAGTCGTTGGGCATATCTCAACTATTTGGTATTCCTCAACGTATAAATGCCGACCTTCCTGAAGGAGCGAGCATGGATAGCGCCGTTGATTTGAATTCCAATAGCACGGCTTCTGGTGATGGGAGCGTGCGGCGCAATGAACGTTTGACCTTGCGGGTTGCTGCCACGGTGGTGGATGTTTTACCAAATGGAGTGCTTGCTATAGCTGCCT
>JABJCS010000255.1 GCA_018665505.1 Alphaproteobacteria bacterium | reverse complement strand
CCGATCGAAAATTAACGTCTGGACATTTCTGATAATTGCTAATGCTGCGTTAAGTTGCGATAGCGCCCTATTTAAGAGAATGTCCGACGATCACTACTCGCTTACTGAAAGCCTTATCGCCCAGCGGCGTAACCTTGCGTGTTTCGAGCCGATGCTGACGCCTTCAATAAATCGTGATCGTGGGCGACCACGCACATCCGACCTTGGGACCAGGGATCCCCGACCGATACGTCATGTCCGCGTGCACGAAGCGCCGAAATCGCCGACTCTGGGAACCGCCCCTCAACCGTAAGCGCACGCAGGGAAGCCCGTTTGGGGTAGAATGACGCGGGGAAATGCGTGGTATTGAAGGTCGGTGCGTCCACAGCCTCTTGGAGGTTTTGCCCATGATGTACGTGACGCAGGAAAAATTGCAGCGCCCATTGGTCTTGGAAATCTGCACCGGGTGTGCCGAAGGCCATATAAGGCTTACCATCGCGTGTCGCGAATCCCGGGCTGAGCGTTGTCCGCGGGCGCTTGCCGGGGGCCACGACACCGGGTGTTCCCTCTTCCAACGTGAAAATCTGCCCTCTATTGGACAGCGCGAACCCCAAATCGGGAATAGTCGGCGAGCTGCGCATCCATCCGCCACTCGGCGTGACAGAGACCAAATTACCGAACCGGTCGGCGATATCCAGATGAACGGTATCGCCTGTCGCAATCGAAACTTCGGGTGAGGAATCGCCGAGCTCCACCGCTTGGCCATCGTCGGACACAAGCATTCGACGTCCATCTTCCAATCCATAGACAACAGGTCCGCCGAAACCCTCAATCGAGCCAGGGCGAATTTGATCGGAGGCCATCTCCGTCACTAGGCCTCGTCGGGCATCGTTATAGGCCGCGGACAGGAGCGTCTCCATCGGCACGTCGACGAAATTGGGATCACCGTAAAACTTCTCCCGGTCCGCAAAGGCGAGCTTCGTACACTCCGTCACATAGTGGACGAACGCCTCTCCATTAGGATCCATCGCACCGAGATCGAAACCCTTCAGGAGGGCCAATTGTTGCAAGAAAACAGGCCCTTGGCTCCAGGGGCCGCATTTGAAGACGGAGAAATTTTCGTAATCGAGGGAAAGCGGCGCTTCAACACCGGGCGACCAACTCGCTAAGTCTTCACCGGAGAGGAAGCCGCCATGAGCGCGGCCAGACGTGTCGAGGAATTCATTATCACGGCAAAATCCGTCGATATTTTCGGCGACGAAACCTTGATAAAACGCGTCGCGCGCTGCCTCGATTTGACGTTCTCGGTCGCCGCCGACTGCTTCCGCTTCCCGTAAAATTCTCTCGAACGTGTCCGCCAACACGGGGTTGCGAAATAATTGATCGGGTTTGGGCACATTCCCATCCGGGCAATACACCGCCGCCGAACTCGGCCAATGCTCAACGAACAAATCCTTCAACGCCTCGATCGTCGCCACCACGCGCGCGCCGATCGGATAGCCATTGCGGGCGTGGCCGATCGCGGGCTCCAACACGTCGCGGACACTCATCGTTCCCCAATCGCGCAGCAGCAGCATGAAAGCGCCGAACGCGCCCGGCACAACGAGCGGTAACAGACCCGCTCCCGGCACAATATCCAGGCCGAGATGGCGATAGGCATCAACTGTGGCCTTCGCCGGCGCCACGCCCTGGCCGCAAATCACCTTCACGTCGTCCGACTTCGCATCGTAGAGAATAATCGGCGCGTCGCCCCCAGGGCCGGCCATACTCGGCTCCACGACCTGCAGAGTCAGCGCTGTCGCAACGGCGGCGTCAAAGGCATTTCCGCCCTTCTCAAGGACGCTCATTCCAGCGGCCGTACCGAGCCAATGGGTCGAGGCGACCATGCCGAAGATACCCTTCAGTTCCGGGCGCGTCGTAAACGGCGGCTCGCCGGGCAGGACCTTACTGGGTGGTGTCGCGCTACCGCGAAACAGGTATTCGATCTCGCTTGGGGTCATAGGTCCGTCCTTCACAGTCCGAGAACGTGTTTCGCCAGAATACTCCGCTGCACTTCGCTCGATCCTGCATAGATCGTCGCCGCGCGTTGGTTATAATATTTCGATGTCGCAACAAGGCCGTATTCCGGTGCAATTGGTTCTACATTATTGCCTGGCACAAAGGCTTCCGGCTGATACGGATTCGCATAGTAGCCGAGCGCGTTCATGGTCATCTCCAACGTCTCTTGCAGAAGCTCAGAGCCCCGCAGCTTGAAGATGGAAGACGATGCACCCGGGTTTTGCCCCTGGCTCAACGCACTCATGACCCGTTTTTCAATGATTTCAGACGCTTGTACGCCGATTTCCAGCTTTGCCAAACGGGTCTTGAAGTCCGGATCGTCGATCAATCTGCGGCCATCCCCACCCGCTTCCTTCTGGCTCATCTCTTTGAGCTTCAACAGCGCAGCCTTCACACGCGGTGAATAGGCAACGCCGCCGCGTTCGAACTCCAGCAGATACTTGGCAACGGTCCATCCCTGGTTTTCATCACCGATGCGGTTCGCTTGCGGTACCCGCACATTGTCGAAGAAAACCTGATTGAGTTCATGATCGCCCGCAAAGGTCAGGATCGGCTTTATGGTAATGCCCGGCAGGTCCATATCGAACAGCAGGAAGCTGATACCTCGCTGCGGCTTACCCTCGGTGGAGGTGCGGACCAGACAAAATATCTTATCGGCAGTATGTGCGCCGGTCGTCCAAATTTTCGAGCCGTTGATGATGTAATCGTCGCCATCCGCCACCGCGCGGGTTTGCAACGAGGCGAGATCCGAGCCGGAACCGGGTTCGGAATAGCCCTGACACCACGCGAACTCGTCGTTCAGGATACTCGGTAGCACGGTCGCTTTCTGTTCCTCGGTGCCGAACTTCATGACGACCGGCCCAACCATGCGGATGCCCATGTTGTTGATCGACGGCGTCCCCGCCATTTCCGATTCAAATTCGTAGATATATTTTTTGACCACGCCCCAGCCGGGGCCGCCGAACTCCGCCGGCCACGGATGACAAAGCCAACCCTTCTCCGAGAGAATCTTCGCCCATCTACGCGCCGGTCCCACTGGGCTACGCACCGCCGGCGTCAGGCGGGCACCCTCGAGAATATCGTCACTCAAGTTCTCGTGGAGAAATGCACGCACCTCGTCACGAAAAGCGAGGTCCTCGGCGCTGAGATTCAAATCCATGGTCGTTCCTTAGACAATCTGCCGTTACCTTTGGAAATATAGCACCCCTACGGATAGACGCCATGGCACGTATCGCCCATCTTTAGGCATTGAAGGATGATGAGATGCCCGGCAGCTATACCGCTGCCGGATAACCTAGCGCTCTCCCGCCGCCATAGCCTCCGGCCAATACGGCCCCATGATCGGACCGTCCCCGGCAACCGTTGTCCTCCGCAGAACACGGCGGTATTTGGCCGTGTCGTAATCAATGGCCCGGTGCAACAACACTCGATTGTCCCACATTACCAAATCATTCCGACGCCAACGGTGGAAGTAACAGAACTCCTGCTTGCCGACATAGTCGACCAGCCAGCCGTGCAAATCCTTGCCGTCTTCGAGGGTCATGCCGCCGATCTCGAGGCTGGTATTCGAGGTGAAATAGAGCGACCGCTGATAATCACGATCCGGATGGACGCGGATCACCGGGTGCGACACCGGCGGCAAAGCATTCCGCTCGTGGTCGCTCATCGCCGGAATGGTCGGCTCCAAACGGCGGATTTCACCGTAGGAATGCACCTGATGCAGATGCATCAGCGTCGTCTTCATATCGTCGGGCAGCGCCTTATAGGCTAGTAGCATATTGGAGAACCCGGTCTCACCGCCTTCGGCGTCGTCCGGCAATACTTCGATGCCGTACATGATCGAGGCCAGTGACGGGATATAACGGTAGGAGCTATCTGTATGCCAGCGGCCGTTATTACGCTGAAACACCACCATCCGGTCGTCTTCCGGCAAATGCTCGCCCGATTGCGACACATTGGCGACGTGATAGACCTCCATGGCACCTTTGGTCAGATCTTCTTCCGGATAGATTTCAAGCGGCCCAAATTGAACCGAGAACGCGGTTAGTTGCTCGTCACTCAAATGTTGGTCCCGAAAACACAACAAGTGGTGATCTTGGAAAGCTTGCCGCAGGGTTGCGATCGTCGCGGCATCGAGCGGTCGCGACACATCGAGACCAACGACTTCCGCGCCGACCACATCCGAAACCGATGAAATCGAATAGTCGTCTTGCACAGACCGCACTGCTTCGGACATGGCTTACTTCCTTTACCCAAACGTTCCTTTAGGACATGGACCGCATTCTACGCCCCGCCAAGGCGTCAAGGAACAGCAATTTCATCATCCATCAAACCCGAGCAGCTTGTCCGGCAACCACAGCGCCAACTCCGGAAACACCATCACCAACGCCAGGACAACAAAGTGCAGCAGGATGAAAGGTGTCATGCCGCGATACATATCGCGGAGCGTTATTTCCGGCGGTGCGATGGCGCGTAGATAGAAAATAGCGCCCGCCATCGGCGGTGTCAGTAGGCTCGTCTGCAAGGTGATCAACAGCAGAATGAAGAACCAGATGATATCGAAACCGAAGCCCATGATCAGCGGTACCGCAATGGGAACGACGATCAGAATGATGGAGAGCACATCCATCACGAATCCAGCAAGGAATGTCAGCGCCAAGATCAAGAACAACGTACCCCAAGGACCAAACGCCATGACCTCGATGGCGCGTTCCGCCGCGAGCAAGCCGCCGATCCCGACAAAGACACTCGAAAACATCGTCCCACCCAACAGGATGGTGAGGATCATCGCCGTGATTGAAATCGTTTTCAGGATCGCTTCGCGTAACACGGCGAATGTGAAATTCCGGTAGATCACCGTCAAGACGACAGCACCGACAGCGCCCATCGAAGCCGCCTCCGTCGGCACCGCCATCCCGACAAGGATGGTTCCCAGTACGACGAAGATGAGAACGACCGGCGGCAACAACGCAACAGCTGTAATCCGCAATTTCTCCGCAAGCGAAGGATCGTCATCAGATGGCGGCAGGCGCGGTCCCGACTTTGGATCCAGAGTGCAACGAAGCAAGATATAGAGCACATAGGAGCCTGCTAGCATCAGCCCTGGAAAAATCATCCCGGCAAACATTTCACCAATGCCGATCTCCGCGATCAGCGACAGTATGACGACAAGGACGGAGGGCGGAATGATCGACCCAAGCGAGCCCCCGGCGCAGATTGTGCCTGAAATCAAACCTTTGTCGTAGCCGTATCGCAGCATGACCGGTATCGCCAACATGCCGACCACGGTTTCGGTTGCGCCGACAACACCGCTGGAAGCGGCAAAGAGCACACACATGGCGATGGTGCCGACCGCGAGCCCGCCTGGCATACGGCGAGTCCACATGTGGATCGCTTCGAACAGTCGCTCCGCCGTGCCCGAACGCTCCAACATCGCCCCCATGAAGACGAACAATGGTGCTGCCGCGAGCACATGACTACTTGTGATCTCCTGCACCTTGGCGACGAAGAGATGCACCACCGCATCACCGAATTCCCAGATACCGAAGACCAGCGCCACGCTCATCAAAGCGAACGCCACCGGCACACCGAGGAAGATCAACGTCATCAGCGGCGCGAACATGAAAAGCGCGATATCAATGCTCAGCATTGGACCTACCGCAGAACACAACGCGAGCGCATCTGATTGTCTCCGCGACGATTTGCAATGCGAAGACAACGAAGCCAAACGCGATAACCGAAGAGACCGGCCATACATACGGATTCCACACGGACTCGCCCGATTGCTCGCCAATGATCAACGCCGTGAACGCTTTGTGCGACAGCAACCATGCCATCCACGAGATGATCGGCAGCAGGAAGAATAGATAAATCGATAGATCGATCCCGGCCTTAACCTTGGGGCTAAAACGTTCATACAAAAAGTCGATGCGTATGTGTTGCCCTTCCCGCATCACATACGCGATGCCGAGGGCAAAATGTGCACCGGTCATCATGTATGAAATCTCGTAGGCCCAGAAGGTCGGCAGGTCGAAGAAGAACCGCAGCACAACTTCGTAGAACATCACCAGCGCCAATGGCAGGACCAGACAGGCGCCGAGAAAGCCTGTCGCGCCCGAGAGCCGGTCGATGAACTTTAAAAAATGATCGAGCATGCGGAGGATCGTTGGGTACAATTCGGTGACAGTCACTTATATCCTTTATAAGTGACTGTCACCGAATTAAGGGGAAGTACGACATGGACAAGATCATTATCGAAGCGCGTGTCAACGAACTGGCGCCACGCGACGAGAACCCGAACGTACCCTTCCTGCCGGACGAAATCATCCGCGACGCCCAATCCTGCTATGATGCTGGCGCATCGATCATCCACTACCACGGACGAACCGCGACGGGAGAGCCGGATCATGATCCCGTCTTCTATCAAAAAACCAATTCCAGCATCCGCGACGCCTGCCCGATCCTGATCCATCCAACGCTCGGATATGTCGCCCATGGCGGCGACGCGCGGGAGCGCTTCGACGCGGTAGAGGAATCGATGAAGGATCCAAAAACGGCACCCCACTTCGCGCCGACGGATACGGGCAGCGTCAATGTCGACTGGTGGAACCCGGAAAAAAACGCTTACGACACGACAGGTCTTGTCTACGAAAACTCAACCGAGACGCTGATGTATTTCGCGGACCGCATCAAGCATCACGGCCTAAAGCATTACTGCGTCTCGTGGAACATCAGTTTCACGCGGCAGATGGAAGCATTGATGAAAATGAATGTCATTCCGGAGCCGGCCTTCGTGTTGCTCTGCATGACAGACGGCATCTCGCTCTCCGGCCATCCGGGCACACCTGAAGGCCTCGACGCGCACACCACCTTCCTGCCGAAGGACAAGAAGGTCTTGTGGTCGGCGATGAACTATAAAGGCAACTTGTTGCTGTTGACCAAGAAGGTCATCAAATCCGGCGGCCACATCTCCATCGGCCTTGGCGACTATCCTTATACGGAGCTGGGCCAGCCAACCAATGCCGACATCATCGCAGAAGTCGTCAAACAAGCCCGCGCCCTGGGCCGAGAAGTCGCCACCGTCGACGATACGCGCGCAATGCTGGGAATGACCGAAGGGGCGGCCGCGGCGGCTTAGACTGGAGAGATAGTTAACCTTTGCCTTCGCCCTGCAACCGATATCGAAAATCACAATGGGACGCGCCGCCCATGATCGTTTGGGTGCGGCGGAATTCGATATCTGCGTTGTAGCCAATACAGAAATCTCCGTCGCGCTGGCAGGACAATAGGTCGCCGATCTCACCGACGCCCATCTCGCGGTACATTTCCGCGTAGCGGCAGCGTTTGACGTTGAAATCCAATGTGTCGGCGGCCGCTTCCAGGACATCTATCTCCAGCGCGCCATCCTTCGTCCACAACGGTAGAATATCGAAGAAATCCTTGAGGTTGGGATCACCGTCGAGTTGTTCGGCAAAACTGACACCTTGTTCGATCGCGGCCTTGCTGACCGTCTCGCGAATGATGTCGCGAGCCTGTTCCACACCGAATCTCTCGCGTAGATTCTCATAAACATGCTTCATAATATTCGCTTCGATCCGGCGTTGCTGCAGGATGGGCAAAGGTTCCATTGTTACACTTCTCCAAATGCTTTGCGCAGATCGCCGACGCCGATCATGTCGCTGATAAATCCAAAGTTGCCGTCTTTCATCGCCTGGGCCGCTGTCATCATCGCGTTCAGCGCGACCCGCGAAAGTCCGGCACCGATGCTGACCCGGCAAACACCGATCTCCGCCATTTGTTCTAGAGTGATCGTTGGATCGGCGAAGCCCATGACCACATTGACCGGCTTGCTGACCGCTTCGACGACGATCCGCATTTCCTCGATCGTCTTCAAGCCCGGCGCATAGAGGCAATCAGCCCCAACCTCCTCGAAGGCCTGCAACCGTTTGATCGCATCGTCGATATCGCCGTAGCCGTAGAGCAAGCCTTCCGCTCGAGCGGTCAAGGTAAAGGGAATCGGCTGAGCGCGCGCCGTCTCTACCGCCGCGCGCACTCGGTCCACGGTCAATTCGAAATCATAAATCGGCGTGCCCCGATCTCCCGTCGCATCCTCAATGGAGCCGCCGACCGCACCAGCTTCACAGGCCTGCGCAATCATTTGTGCCGCGTCTTCCGGCGCGTCGGCAAAGCAATTCTCCAGGTCCGCATTGATCGGTAAATCGGTCGCGGCGCAAATATTCCGGCAATTCTCCAGGATTATCTCCGCCGTCGCAATGGTAGTACCGAGCATCGCGCTAGCACCGAGACTTGTCGTTGCCAAAGCTTCGAATCCCAAACTCGCCATCAATTTGGCGCTTCCCGCATCCCATGGGTTAGGCAGCAACAACGGCTCCTCTCGCGTGTGCAGCGCCTGGAAGGCTACCGCCTTCCTCATTTGAACACTCATTGCTCCCTCCCCCGTGGTGTGAGCCGGAACTATATATAGAACGAGACCATCGGAATAGATCGCTTAACACGATTTTGCCCCAACGGTGCGGAAAGTGTAAAATATCCGCACCAAAGCTAGGCAAGGTAGACAGATCATGATCCAAACAGCCATCACCCCACAAGATAGTGAAGACGACGCCATGCAAAGCTACATCCGGGACGGCGAAGCCCGTGCCGCGACGCTCGGCAACCGCGGGCCAACACGCTTCAACGAGAACGGCAAACTCCACCAAGACATTCTCGACGCTTATTGGCGGTGTGGATTTTATATCTTCGAAGGCGTGCTGGGTCCGGAAGAATTGGCCGATATCGAAGTCGACCTATTCGACATCATGGAACGCCTTCCAGCAGAGAAGGATACGTCCGTCGACGCCAAGGGTCGGCCCGCATTGGGTGCTGATTGCGAGGCGCCCACGCTTTTTTGGTCGAAGCCGCTCGGCGATCCCTTCGGTGCTACCGAGGAAGCAAACGGTCGACATCCGGTGAAAATGCCGCAACCGCTGGCAGCCACCAACGTACCGAAGGAAATCGTCTATCTGATGTTGGGCACGCTGCAATTCTCCGATGCGGCGCTGCGCGTCTACGGCCACCCAGATCTGTTACGCGTCGCCGCTTCGATCAACGGCGACGATTTTACGCCCTTCAACGAAGCCATGTTCATCAAGGAACCTGGTCGGGGCGCCTCGGTCGCCTGGCATCGCGACGGCGTAACCCATTGGGACGCGCCGGATTGGAACCAAGGCACGCATGGTTACAACACCATGGCACAATTGTACGGCTGCACCCCCGCCAATGGCGTGTGGGTCGTACCGGGCTCGCACAAACTCAACAAACTGGACATCGCCGCGATGGTCGAAGCGGCAGGCACGCCGAGATTGCCGGAAGCGGTGCCGATGATTTGCGCTCCGGGCGACGTCGCAATTTGCAATCGCCAAGCCGTCCATGGCTCTTTCGCCAATACCAGCGATCAATGGCGAGTCACGGTGAATTTCGGATTCCATCGCCGAAAGTCCGTATTGGATGTACAAGGCGGGGGCATTCACAACGCGCCGAGCGTCTACGACGCAGAACGTATTCGCAAACGCTCGGAGATGATCGGCTACGCCATCGAGGCCCGCAAACAACGCTTCCCCGACGAGACATCATTCGAATATGCGCCACATAAAGAGAGCGGCGAAACTTTCGTATGGACGGCGGAGACGAAAGCGGCGCTGAAGGATTACAATTTGTTGGATTTAAGCATTTAAGGGAACTGCCCGCTTAACCACCGTTACGTGAGCATGCAGCTTCAGTCCGACGCTTCGGTCCGCACATAAGCGCCCTGTTTCACGAGCGCCGACTGGATTTCGCTCACATTCAAATCTCTCGGCACTGTGCCGGAATTCGCGCTCAACGCCGCCGCGACGCCCGCCGCGTGACCGGTCATCCAGCATTGCGGGATTTCACGCATGAAGGTGTGGGTCTGAGCATCGCTGGAGATGTGACGCCCGGCGACCAATAGATTGTCGACTTGGCTTGGCACCAAAGCGCTATACGGGACGGAAACATTCGGCAGGTTGAGGCCCAGGCTCGGGCTCACGCCGATCTCATCTGAGAGCACACGTCCGGTTTTGGTTTCGTCACCAGTCATCCGCCCCGCACCCTTCAGGCGGCGGCTGTGCCGCGCTCCCAATTGCGGGCCGGTTAGCATAATCCATGCGTTCTCAAAGCCCGGCGCGTATTGGCGGTAAAAGTTCAGCAACTCCACCAGGCTTTCCCGTGACAAGATTTCAAGATGAGTCAGATCATCAATCTTCAACACATCGAAGCCAGAGAAACGCGGCCCCATGAAAACGACCACGTCGTTCCGCCACCCTGCGAACGGCAGAATGAAATGCTTGGTCGCTTCCCGGCCCCGCCGCATGAAATCCTTATAGGCGTCGGGATTTGCATCCTGCCAGGCGAACCATTTGTTCACGTCGACTCCGGAGAGCAGCGACGCGGTATTGGCACAGTGATGGATATTGTCGGTATCGATATCGCCTTCGAACCCCTCGCCCGCTCGCACAAACATATCGCCGTCTCCGGTGGTGTCGACAACGGTCTTGGCGCGCACGGCCATACGGCCCTCTTTCGATTCGAGGATCGCGCCCACGACCTTGCCGTCCTCGACCAGCGGGGCCGCGACCCAGGAATGCAACAGAAGTTCGATCTTCGCGCTCAACACCATCTTTAGAGATTCGAGCTTGAGCCATTCCGGATCGATCATCGGCGCCCAGGTGACCGTGCCGTGGAAGGCGCTGTGGCGGCGCGACCATTGATGCGCCAGGTTCTCGTCCCGCGAGCCCCATTCATCCTTCGATGGACCGAAGATGGCGTCGTCCGGCAAACGGTCGAGCAGTTCCTCCGCCATACCCCGGATCACAAGGTCACCCTGCCAATCGGACATGCGGTCGATCCAAATGACGAGACCGCCCGTGGAGAGGCCGCCCAAATGATTATAACGCTCGGCCAGGATGACATCCGCGCCAAGTCGCGCCGCCGCGATCGCCGCCGTGGTGCCGGCGGGACCGCCGCCGACGACCAGCACATCCGTCGTCGCGAAGACCGGGATATCGCGGGCCGGCTCAGTGACCCGACCCAAATCCTTGCGCTGCTTGCGCGCGAATTCCACGCCGGCGT
>JABJCS010000024.1 GCA_018665505.1 Alphaproteobacteria bacterium | reverse complement strand
GGGCCGTCGTGCCAGCAACAAAATGTTCGATCAGACGATCCTGCCTGTATCTGCTCAGACGGCTCTTGCGCATGGATACCATGATAACCTCTAATCTCGGTTATCTGGGACAGCCCCATTTTTTATAGTTATCCGGGGGCTGGTAGCGCGTTGAACTATAATTTCCAGGAATTCAACGTTGGTGTCAGCAAGGATTTCGAAGTCGCGTCCGCGAGTGCGACGTTCAATTATTCCGACGACTTCTTCGGTGGCGTGGGGGAGGCCTATTATTGGGACTTCGGTGTAGAAGTGCCGCTGCCACATAAGTTCACAATCGCCGCGCATCTCGGTCTTCAAAACTTCGATGACGGGGCGCAGGACGATTATGTCGATTGGTCGATCGGGATTGCCCGTCCGATCAAGGGCATTGATGTCAGCCTGACTTATTACGACACGGATATCGATGTGGGTGGCTTCTGCGGTGCGAGCACTGACAATTGTAGCGAGCGCTTTGTCGTTGCTGTCTCGAAGGCATTTTAGAGGCCGACCAGAAAATGGGTTTCCCGGCATCAGTGCCGGGACCCATTCGAGTGCGTTCGAACCGAAATGGACTAGGTTCTAGATACCACTTGCGAGTTTCTGGGAAGCTCTTCTTACGGACCCAAGATAGGTTCCGGCGACGCATATGTGCCGCCAAATTTCTGCGATCTTCCAGCCAAACCTGTCTTCGATAAGGGAGAGTGCTTGCATTTAGTTTAAGGATAAGCGAAATAGTTTATCATTAAACTAAATGCAAGATTCGCCATGTCCCTAAGTCGACGTTCGCTCGTAATAAAAGGCGGAGCCGCGGCATTGGTTTTGACCGCGGGCGGTGGAAGTTTCCTGCTGACGCGCCGACCCGATGCGGCACTCATACCGTGGCAAGTCGCATCTCAAATGTTCGCTGATCCGAGGCTCCAGGCTTTGTCTTATGCGATTCTGGCACCCAATCCGCACAATCGCCAACCTTGGCTCGTCGAACTCCGTGGCGAGCATGAGCTCGTGTTGTATTGCGATCTCGATCGGACGCTTCCGGAAACTGATCCCGAAGGCAGACAGATCATGATCGGTCTCGGTTGTTTCTTGGAATTGTTGCGTCTGGCGGCGAGCGAGCAGGGACAAATCGCCGAAATAGACACCTTTCCAGAGGGCAGCGCGCCGGATCGTCTCACGGCGACGCCGATTGCCCGCGTGACCTTTCGGCAGGATCAGGGCGAGCGTCCCGACCCCCTCATGAAGCAGGTTCTGAAACGCCGCTCCAATAAGGAACCATTCGATCTGCAAAAGCCGGTCACATCTTCGGATCTCCGCGTCCTGAACAAAGCAGCGGGGAGCGGTTCCGGTGTTGCGTCGACGAACGATCCGGCACGGGTTGCCACACTTCGCGACCTTACCTGGCGGGCCATGGAGACGGAATTACGGACGCCCCGGGCGAATCTCGAATGCGTCCGACTTATGCGTATCGGTAAGGCGGAAATCGAAGCCAATCCGGATGGCATCGATCTTGGTGGGCCATTTCTGGAGACATTGAGCCTCCTTGGAGAGTTGACGCGGGAGGGTCTTGCCGATCCGAACTCTGCTGCCTTCCAGCAAGGCCTCGATCTTTTCCGCGGATTAACCGGCACGGCGATGGCGCATATCTGGGTGATTACAGAAGACAACTCCCGCAATGCTCAACTTGCCGCCGGTCGCGCTTGGTTGCGTGTCAATTTGAAGGCGACCGAACTCGGTCTTTCGCTCCAACCCCTTAGCCAAGCGCTGCAAGAGTACCTTGAGGTCCAGCCATATTTTGAGGAAGTTCATAAACACTTGGCGGCAGGTCATGGACGCCGCATCCAAATGTTGGGCCGTCTGGGATATGGGCCGGAAATCGATCCGAGCCCGAGATGGCCACTCGCGACACGGCTCCGGAAAGCCTCATGATTAAGCAAAACGACGATCCTGGCATCTTCGCCTTTTTCAACGAGATCGGCATTATTGCGCAGTTGTCGCAAACGTCGCTCGAACGCAATCTCCCTGATGGTCTCAAGATGGCGCACTTCGTGGTGCTTAATCACTTTGCCCGTCTTGGTGGTGAACGTAGCCCTGCTGAACTGGCGGAAGCGATGCAAGTGACACGCGGTGCGATGACCAACACTGTCCGTAAACTCCAAACCCGCGGTTTGATCGATGTCCAACCCGATCCTCAGGACGGCCGTGGCAAACGTGTGCGCCTTACCGAAGAGGGACTAGAGGTTCGCAATGAGGCCATCGCGGCGATTGGGCCGATGTTGAAAGACATCGAACGGCAATTCGGCGCTGGTGCGTTCGAAACAGCGTTACCGCTTCTGCAGGCGTTGAGGAAGTTTCTCGATACGGCGCGCAATTCGCCGACCACCTGAGGGGGACACCAAAACGTTCTTCTACCGGCGTCGTGCCTGCACCATGAGCGCGATGATAGTCTCTTCACCGAGCAGCTTGCAGGCTTCCAAGCGGTGGAGCCCTTCGATTAAGACAAAACGCTCGCGGCCCTTACGGATCTGGATCGGTGTGATTTGACCTTCTTCGATTATGCTTTCTGCGATTTTCTCGGCCTTGGCGGGATCCAGGGTTTTGCGCCGAGCGGTGGGAATATAGATCTCGGCAATCTTCACCGTGTGGTTCTGCATTAATAGATTGTCGCTCATATGCGTCCCTCCGAAAGGTGTTGACTAAACTACCTCGTCGTCGCGTGAGGTCGTCTCTCCGTAGCGTTTTAGCGCCGGTGGTTTCAGCCCTCGATAGGTTTCTTCCACCCGCTCGTTGACGATACGGTTTTGTTGCTCGAACAAGCTGTTGCCTTGCAGATCGCTCTCGACCAAGAACGGTCCGAAATTCTCAACTGTCAGCACCCACATGGCTTGTGCAATGCCGAGCTCCTCCAGCCAGTGCACGTCCACGTGCTTGATGCCTCGGCCCAACAGCGCGCCGGTACCATAGCCGACGGTGGTCAAATAGACCGCATCGTTCGGCACGAAGTGGGTTTTGTAATCCTCTACCGACATGCCACCCTTGCCGATGATCATCTTGCACTTCGACATCTCAAACCATTCGGTCAGATACTTCGAAAACCGAAAGCTGGCGGTCGCGGTAACGGCACCCATTTCGTAGCTGCCGTCATCATGAACGCTCGCCGCGGGCGAGCAGTGAAAATTTACATTGGAGATCGATTGCAGGGGAACCGGCGGCTCGTCCCGTTCGATTAGGAGTTTGTTGTATAGGCCCTCGCGGCCGGTATAGAGGACGCCGTCCAGATAGACGACAGTGCCGACTTCCAGATCACGTAAATCCTCGACTTGGACCGGCATCTTTAGCCGGACTTTCTTCAGACCGCTGCTTGCGCCGTTTCCGTTGTCGACCATTCGACCGTATCCCTTCGCATATAGGGGGTGAACCATTCGGGGTCGGTGCGATATTCAACCGTCCCGTTCGGGTGAAGCCGCGCCACTGCTCGGCGCGAGGAGAGGCAGAAACTGTGCACGCTCATCGGCATGCCGCCGGTGTGCGTGTAGCCGACCTCAATATGGCAATCGATGACCATGGATTTGCCGACGAACCCCATCGGACCCATGCCGATATTGTTGCCCATCTCTTTTAGCTCAAGCTCCAACGCGGCGATCATCGGGTCTGGATTGCGGTCGCCGACCGTGCGCAGGCACGCGGCCTGTTTGCCGAGTGTGACGGAGATGTCCTTACTGCCGCCAAGCCCAATGCCGACGATGGCCGGTTGGCAAGCGAGGCCGCGTCGTCCGAATTCGTACATGACGTCGAGAAAGAAGCGCTTGATGCCGTCGATACCGTCGCCGGGGAAAAGCATCCGGTAGTCGGTACCGAAAAGACCGCCTTTGTGAACGGTTGTCACATCAATCCAGTCCGCATCCGGTTCGAAGGAATACTCGATCTCCGGTGCGTTGATACCGACATTGTTGTTGTTGTCCTGGCGGGAGAGTGGATGCACCCGGTTGGGGCGGAGCGGAATGGAATGCGTGGCGTCGGCGGTCGCCCGGCGTAACGCACGCTCCAGCGCGACCGGGCCCCCGTCGATCCGCGCCTCGTTGCCAATCTTTACGAAATATCTCGGCACGCCGGTATCGGCACACATGGCCCGGCGGTCGTCTTCGGCCGCCTCCCAATTATCCAGCATCGACATCAGGACAAATCGGGAAAGCTCCTCTTCCTCCTCGTCCAACATGCCGCGCAGGCCCTGTCGGTAATCATCTGGAATGTCGATGGCGGCGCTCGACATGATCTCCATGCCGGCACCGTAGATATCCTGTTCCTTGATCATCGTTGTCGTGTCTCCTGCCGTCGTCATTCCCGCGAATGCGGGAATCCAGTCGAGGGCTAGGTCGTTCTGGACCCCCGCTTGCGCGGGAGTGACGGCCAAATTAAAGATGGGGCTGTCCCAGATAACTAGCCCATATTTGTTCTAACCCATTGCCTTAGCTGCGATAATTGGGCTGATGGGTCACTGTTGTTAAAACGCCACTCGCACTCCTTTAAGAATAGGCCG
>JABJCS010000254.1 GCA_018665505.1 Alphaproteobacteria bacterium | reverse complement strand
ACTCCGGCGCGAATCCGGGTGCAGGCTCTTGCCGAGAATGCGCTGACTCTTATCGACCACATGCATGCTGGAGCCAACGATCAGCGGGTCCGGTTTACCGATTACCCGACGATTCTTTTTTGCATAGGGCAGCGTATACAGGAAATGCTTCATGCAATTGAGCCGTGCCCGTTTCTTGTCGTTCGACTTGATAATCGACCACGGTGCGTCGGCCGTATAGGTATAGAAGAACATCGCCTCCTTTGCTTCCGTGTAGTCGTCCCATTTATCGAGAGATTCGCAATCGATCAGCGATAATTTCCACTTTTTCAAAGGTTCTTTCTCGCGTAATTTAAAGCGCCGCAACTGCTCTTCCTGAATGACGAAGAACCAATATTTGAACAAATGAATTCCGCTGCGTGACAACATGCGCTCGGTCTCGGGCGTCTGGCGCATGAATTCCAGATAGTCATTCGGTGTGCAGAATCCCATAACTCGCTTGACACCGGCGCGGTTGTACCAGGACCGGTCGAAAAGCACCATTTCACCGGCGGCCGGCAAATGATGGATATAGCGTTGGAAGAACCATTGGGTCTGTTCTTTCTCCGTCGGCTTTTCAAATGCGACAACCCGCGCGCTACGTGGATTCAGATGTTCCGTAAAGCGCTTGATCGTCCCGCCCTTGCCGGCGGCGTCGCGCCCCTCAAACAGGATCACCACTTTTTGGCCGGTAGCTTTCACCCAATCTTGCACCTTCAACAATTCGATCTGCAATTCGACCTTATGCTTTTCGTATTCCTGTCGGCGCAGTTTGCGCTTATAGGGATACTCGCCGGATTCGAATAAATGGCGAATAGCGTCCGGATCGTGACGCAATTCCGCAAGATGATGGGCCGCGGACTCGTGTAGTTCCGGCTCCGGGGTTAGTGCCGCTGGTGTTTCCAGATCCGACATAGACGTCTCTTGCACGGCCCCGTCGGGCGCCCCAGCAATTTTGGCCTGTACGCCATCACTATCAACCATGATTCCTCCCACTACACACAAACGCCGAGATTAGGAAAAACCTCCCGAGCAGTCTTTGATTCAAATCAGTTTTGATATCGCTTCCCCACCGAGAAAATATGCTATGCTTGCCAACACGAAGAGGCGCGCCGAGATATGACAGAAATCGAGACCAAACCCCGCACCAAAGCCAAGCCGAAGACCGAGCGACCGCGCATGCATAAGGTCATCTTGATCAATGACGATTTCACGCCGCGCGAATTCGTCGTGATGGTGCTGAAAGCGGTCTTCAAGATGTCGGAGGATCAAGCCTACGGCGTCATGATCATCGCTCATACGCGGGGTGCCGGCGTCGTTGCCGTCTACACGAAGGACGTCGCGGAAAGCAAAGCAACCGAAGCCACCGATCTTGGGAAACAAGCCGGACATCCATTGATGTTCACTACTGAACCGGAGGAATAAAGGCGCCCGGAACGGGAATAACGCAGCACCTTTTACACATAATGACTTACGACGAATTCAACAACTTCTGCCGAGAGCTCCCTGTCACGACGCACGTCGTGCAATGGGGCGGATCCCATGTATGGAAGGTCGGCGGCAAGGTATTCGCCATCGGCGGTTGGGGCGACGATTTGCCGGCCTATACCTTCAAGACAAGTGAAATCGCATTCGAACTCTTGCGCGAGGAACCAGGCCTGCGGCCGGCGCCGTATCTCGCGTCACGCGGCATGAAATGGATCCAACACTACGGACGACCCGGCCTCTCGGACGAAGATTTAAAACTTTATCTGCAAGAGTCGCATCGGATCGTCTCTCTGGGGTTATCCAAGAAGAAGCAGCGGGAGCTCGGCCTAAATCAAGATTAATTGCTATATAATGCGGAATTAATGCCATCAAACCACGACATGTGGTAGGGTATGGTCCATCGACACCTGACGAAAGGTAATTATGAAACCTGATGTCGGACTACCGGCTAGACCTGCCACGCTCCCTGCGGAGCGTACCTTGTCCAGCGCCATACCTTGTCGAATGCAGCCCTTGCGGCTGCTTTTTTTTATGCCCGGTACATCCCGTAACTTCCATGAGGT
>JABJCS010000253.1 GCA_018665505.1 Alphaproteobacteria bacterium | reverse complement strand
CTCGGCCAAGTGGATTCCGACGGGTCCAAGGTCTTGCGGCTCAGTCATTTCGCGGAGGTAATTTGGGAGCAGCGCAAAACCCGCGCAGCCCGGGGAAGTAGGGCCATCGACTGGGTTGTGATGCGTAACCGGCTGGGCACGTTGGACAGTCATAACAACCGCTCGATGGAACAGGCATTAGGCGAATTGTCGGAGCGTGTCGGCTTCCGGGTTGTCCCTGGCTTGACAGAACGGGTTGTCTTTCGGGAATTGTTTCCAAAAGGGCTCACACTCCTCGATTTGCGCGATGTTGGCGACGATGTGAAGCTCAACATGTCGCATATCGCGGCACGCCAAGAAGTGACACAATTGGTGACGGCACTTGGGGTCGAGGGGAATAGTATTGCAAATTCTCCCGAGAACACTGGACGGACCGCCCCCTGATCCCTTTATAAAGGGGAATGGCAAAGTTACCGACATCCCCGAAGGACGACGTCGCGGCCTTTTTGAAGAAGGTCAAGGACGCACCGCCGCCAACATCCGGCAAGCCCGGTGAGCGTGGCCGCCTCATCTTTGCGATGGACGCCACCGCGAGCCGCGAGCCGTCATGGGATCAAGCCTGTCAGATTCAGGGTGAAATGTTCAGCGAGACGGCGGCGCTCGGTGGGTTGGAGGTGCAGCTCGTGTTCTATCGTGGCTTTGGCGAATGCCGGGCCAGTAAATGGGCACCCAATGCGACCGAACTGTTACGCCTAATGACCGGTGTGCGATGCCGAGGTGGACAGACGCAAATCTCGAAAGTTCTCGATCACGCCAAGCGCGAAGCTGAAAAGCATCGCATCAACGCTCTCGTCTTTGTTGGCGACGCCGTGGAAGAGGATATCGATCGGGTGTGCCATAAAGCGGGCGAATTGGGTTTGCTGGGCGTGCCGATGTTCCTGTTTCATGAAGGTGGCGATCTGGTGGCCGAGCGCGGTTTCCGCGAATTGGCGCGATTGACCGGAGGCGCCTATAGCCGGTTCGATTCGGGAAGCGCGCAACAACTCAAGGACCTACTATCCGCGGTCGCGGTGTACGCGGCGGGCGGGCGCCGTGCCTTGCTCGAGTATGGCGAGGCGAAAGGCGGCAATGTCTTACGCCTTACCCATCAGGTTAGAGGCAAGAGGTAGCGAAGCATGGGCGCAATGATCCTGGGCATCGCGCTACTCGTGGCGCTGGTTTTTTTCCTCCGCTGGTACGCGACCGCGCCGCCGAGTGACCTGTTGAAGGTCCTAAAATGGGGCGGAATGACGATCGGCGGATTGCTTGTCTTGTTTTTGTTGCTTCGTGGTGGCTTTCAGTTTTTGTGGATCGCGGCAGCCTTCCTCATCCCGTATCTGTTGCGGAGGCGCGGCATGCGCGGTTGGGCGCAGGCATCGAAACCACGCACCCAGGGGCAACGTTCCACGGTCCGGACACGCTTCGTCGCGATGGAACTCGATCACGACACCGGGGACATGGACGGTGAGATTCTCGAAGGACCGCACAGAGGCAGGCGACCCTCCGATCTGGACCTCGATTCGTTGCTCGACCTGTTGCATCTGGCGTATAACGAGGATTCGCAGTCGGCGCAGGTCATTCAGAGCTATCTGGATAGGGTCCACGGCGATGAATGGCAGGAGCGTGCCGGAGAAGCCGGAAGTCCCGGCGGTGGATCGAATTCCGGTGCGACACCCGGCACTTCTCAGATGACGCGAGACGAGGCCTATGAAGTGCTTGGACTGCAACCGGGTGCTGGTGAGGATGAGATTAGAGCCGCGCACCGCCGCTTGATTCGCGAATACCATCCGGACACCGGCGGATCGGATTATCTCGCGGCGAAGATCAACGAGGCGAAAGACTTATTGCTCAAGGATTGACGGATTGTAACAGGCCTGAGATTGCGCCATAAAGCACCCTGTGGCAGAGACACGTCCACCTATTGAACCTGTTGGTCGGCAATCACATGACATCTCCAGTTCGTAAGGCCATTTTCCCCGTTGGCGGGCTCGGTACTCGGT
>JABJCS010000252.1 GCA_018665505.1 Alphaproteobacteria bacterium | reverse complement strand
CTCTGCCGGCACAAAGATGTCGGTCGCGATCCGTACGCCATCGCGCATGGTGAGATAACAAGACCGACGCAAACGCTCATCACTATAGGAATCTTGCCGGGTCGCGAGGTAATCATGTGGCGTCGTCGACCATGCACCTGAATTGCGCGAACTATCGGTCATTCAGCTATATCTACTTCGCGGTAAAACCGCCGGGCACCTGGGTGCAGAGGTATACTGACACCCTGTAGCGCCGTCGACATCTGGATTAATTTTCCTTTCGAATGCCCCTCATCGAGGAGTTTCCGCGACTTCTCATTCCAGATTGCCTTGGTGATCTGATAGATCAATTCCTCGTCGGCAGCCTCCGGGACAATCCAAAGTGCGTTGACGCTGATCGTGGGAATCGGCTCGGCATTTCCATAGACATCCGAAGGGATAGTATCCCGGCTAAAAAATTTATACTTCGCGAGAAGCTGCTCGATCGGCTTTCCGATAAGCGGCAGAATTTGCGCGTCAGATTTTCCGAGTGCTAGCTGCACGGACGCCATCGGATATCCAGCGACTGCGATAAAGGCATCCAGCTTCCCCGCAGCGAGTCTGAGGGCCGCGGATTCACTATTGAGATATTGCGCTTTCAAATCGCGCCTTTCGCGCAATCCAAACGCTTCCAAGATCAACCGCGCATCCACCAGCGCACCCGACCCTTTTTCATCCAACGATACCCGCCGCCCCTTTAGGTCCCGCATCGATTTCACGCCTGTCTTCGTGCGGACCACGACGTGGACACTTTCAGGATAGAGATTGGCAATGGCGCGGATTGTCTTGCGCGGCTTTTTCTTTCGATAGGTACCGGTTCCCGTATACGCCCAATAGGCAATATCGGACTGAACAAAGCCTGAATCCAACCGACCCGTTGCCACGGCGTCCACATTGGCGACCGAACCGCCCGAAGTTTGCGCGATGGCGACCAAGCCTTGCACACCGCAGCTCCCCCCCTCGTCGCAGGAGCGCGATCCGGGCGGGCTGCTGATGGCACTCGCGATGATTCCACCGATGGGATAATAGGTACCGCCGATCCCGCCGGTTCCGATGCGAAAAAACCGTGCATCCTGCGCCGTCGCCGCGACCGTCACAGCAAATAGGGTGACTATTGTCAGGGCGGTGCAACGAAGGACGTTCGGCATGACGAACACGGGTGCAACCTCGGTAAGGATCAGCTAAATCTCTTGTACCGCTAGCGACCTATAGGTGCAAACAATGACCGCTTGGAAACACGATCATGTGACGCTTCCGAACCTGAAAATGCATTATGTGCGTGAAGGTGATGGCGCGCCGCTCCTCCTTCTCCATAGATGGCCGGAATTCTGGTATACGTGGCGGAAGAACATACCGATCCTCGCGGAGAGATTCGACGTCATCGCGCCAGATTTTCGCGGCTTCGGAGAAAGTGAAAATCCCGAGGCCGTTCCGGATGTCGGCGACTATGCGGAAGATATCGTTCAGTTCATTGATGCGCTCGACCTCCCGAAAGTGGGTTTGGTCGGACACGATGTCGGCGCTTTTGTCATGCAAGATATCGCCCGCCGAATTCCGGATCGTATCAACGGCCTATTTTTCTTCAACTGTCCACATCCCGGCATCGGAACACGCTGGCTCGATGGCGGTCACTACAAGGAGCTGTGGTACCAAGCCTTCCATCAATTGGATTGGTCCGCCAAACTCGTCGGCCAAAGCCGCGATACGTGCCGGGTCTACTTCCAACATTTCCTGAATCACTGGGCACATGCGGACGGCCAATTCGATGAAGACCTTGAGGCCTGGGTAGATAACTTCATGACGCCCGGCAACTTGCAGGGAGGATTCAATTGGTACCGAGCTGTGGCCGATTACCGCCAAAAAATCATCGATGAGGGTGTGCCATCTCTCGCCCCTATTCAAATACCTACCTATGTTTTATGGGGTGAAAGCGACACGGTCCTGAGGCCCGAATGGTCAGACGGAATCGAGGAGTATTTTCCCAATATCACTGTAGAGATCGCGAAGGACGCCGGGCATTTTGTGCATTACGAAAGCCCTTCACTTGCAAACAAGCGAATTTTGGCATTCTTCTCTGGATAACGGATCAAGTCTTCCAACTGAGAACATTCGCGACATTTCATGCAAGAAACTCCCCCACTAAACGCGTTCATTTTCGATCTCGGCAAAGTCATCGTCGACTGGAACCCGGGCTATCTTCTGCACGAGATCGCACCCGACGAAACACAGCTAAAGTTCCTCGTGGAAGAAGTCTTGGACTTGGAGTGGTTTCGCGCCGTCGATGCGGGTTACCCGCTCTCGAAGGCCATCGCGGAACGAAGTGAAATTTATCCCGAATATGCCGACGCCATGCAACTCTATGTGGACCGGTGGCCAGAAACGATCCGCGGGTTCTTCGAAGGCACGCTTGAGATCGTACGAGAACTGCACGCTTCCGGTGTCCCGCTATTCGTCCTTTCGAATTGGGCCGGCGAGACCTGGGCGCGCGTAGAACAGGATTTTGCGTTCTTAGAATTCTTTGACGATGTCATTATCTCCGGCCATGTCGGCATGGCAAAGCCCGACGACGCCATCTTCAAGATGGCTCGCGATCGGTTCAACGTCGATCCCGCCGCGACATTGTTCATCGATGACGGTCTCAAAAATGTGGAAGCGGCAAAGGGTGTCGGTTTCCAGACCGTACTTTTCGAGACACCCGACAAGCTACGCCAAGATTTAATAGATCTTGGCGTCTTCGCGAGCTAACTCTCGCCTAAAATCTCGTCGTTGTGCTCGCCAAGTTGCGGGGCCGGACGTTGAATGCGTGGAGGTGTCTTCGACATTTTTACGGGAAACCCGGTCATTCGGATTATACCGCTGTCGCCGTGATCCACATCCAAGACCATCTCGGTAGCTCGTACTTGCGGATCGGCGAAAACTTCATCGAGTCCCATAACTCGGCCACAGGGGCAGCCCGCGCCGTTGATCACTTCGATCCAGTGATCAACGCTTTCTTTCTCTGTCTCTCGGTCGATTACCTCCAACAGCTCAACCCGATTGCGCATCCGGTCCGCGTTGGTCCGAAACCGGTCATCCTCCATCAAGTGACCAAGCCCTACCGCATCCAGGAAACGAATAGCGTAAGTCTCGTTCGACGGTGCAACCGCAATGGCACCGTTCTTCGCCTTGAACATGCCGTAAGGCGCCACAATGGCATGATTGTTTCCGCTCCGCGCCGGAGGTTTGCCAGTCGCGAAATACTCCGCCGAGAGAAACGCCATCATCGAAATGAGGCTATTGTTGAGGCTGGATTCGATATACTGCCCCTCCCCTGTACGATAGCGGGCGGCAAGCGCCGTCACGACACCAAAGGCGCAATACAATCCTGCGATCAAATCCGCCATCGGAGGGGCAGCGCGCATCGGCTCCCCTTCAATCTCGCCAGTTAGACTCATGAACCCGCTCATCGCCTGCGCGATGAAGTCGAAGGACGGTCGATCGACATAGGGTCCGGTAGAGCCGTAGCCGTTAACGCTGCCGACGATCAGCTTCGGGTTGAGTTGCTTTAATCGCGCTTCGTCAAAGCCCATCTTCGCCAATACGCCGGGGCGAAAATTCTCCACGAGTACGTCCGCACTCTCCAACAATGCCGAAAGTTTTGCCTTTCCCTCATCTGTGTAGAGATCGAGAGTGACAGATTTTTTGTTCCGATTGAACTGGGCGAAATACCAGCTCATGCCATCCTTGATCACGCCCTGCGTTCTGATGGCGTCACCCCCGCTCGGACTTTCGATCTTGATGACTTCGGCGCCCATATCGGCCAACAACATTGTACAGAATGGCCCGGCCAGAATGCGCGTGAGATCGATCACCCGAATGCCTGTCAGGGCACCCTCGGGCACAGCGCTCGTTTCGCTCATGATTTAATCCGGCTAGCCTTTCGCCGTGGCGACATCACCCATCTCATGGAGATCGAGCCGCAGTCCCGCCTTCATGACTTGGCCAGGCAACCCTCGCCCCACGGTTTCTTCCACATCACAGGCCAATTCTACCATCTGGCGGATATCGATCCCAGTCTCGATGCCCATCTCATCCAGCATATAGACCAAGTCTTCGGTGCAAATGTTGCCCGTCGCTTTCGGCGCGAAGGGACACCCGCCGATCCCGGCAAAGGATGCGTCGTATTTCTCGATCCCCTCGTCTAGTCCGGCGACGACATTCACGAGACCGATGCCACGTGTGTTGTGGAAATGTAGCGCGATATCCAACTCCGGCACCGCGTCCTGCAAGGTGCGCACGAACTTGGTGACAATCGGCGGCGTCGCCATGCCGGTCGTATCGCCGAGGCCAACGCCCTTGAACCCATAATCGCGATACCGCTTGGCGATCTTCACGATAGTATCGAGCGAGACGTCGCCTTCAAACGGGCAACCAAATCCGGTAGCGATAGCGCCGTGGACCGGAATGCCGGCGGCATCCGCGATCTCGGCCACGCGCTCGAAACCATCCAGAGATTCATCGATTGAACGATTAACGTTCTTCTGATTGTGACTTTCCGAAGCCGACATAAAGACGATCATCTCGTCGACCTTCGCTTCAACGGCGCGGATCGCCCCATGGGCGTTCGGCACCAACGCCGCGAGCGTACACGGCTTGGAACGATTTATACCCTCGAAAACCTCGACCACATCGGACAATTGAGGAATAGCTTTCGGGGAGACGAATGACGAGAACTCTATCCGCGGCACACCCGCCGCGATTAATGAGTTCACGAACCGAATTTTCGCATCGGTTGGAATGAAATTCAGTTCTGCCTGCAACCCGTCGCGCGGGCCAACTTCGGTAATCTCAACTTTTGTAGGTCTCGCCATTTCCGCCTCCATCAAACGCCTATACAACAGAGGTTTGCTTGCCATGGCGTAGTTTCAAGCGCAAGCAGTTGAAAGAATGGGTGACATGTTTTGAATTTAAGGTTCTGGCCCTATCTCCGTAAAAAACCAAATTCGGATTTATAGAATATGATCATTGGTCTGACCGGCGGCATCGCGTCGGGAAAGTCGACGGCGGCTCGGTATTTATCAGAAAATGGTGCTTTTGTGATGGACGGTGACGTCCTCGGTCACCGGGCATACGAACCCAATACTGCGGCTTTCGCCCAAATCGCCGAGACATTCGGCAGCGAAGTTGTTGGGGCCGACGGGCAGATCGACCGCAAAGCGCTGGGAGGTAAAGTCTTCGGCAATCCAAATGCCCTCAAGCAATTGACCGATATCCTTTACCCGGAAATTCGCCGCATGTTCAGTGAGTGGATAGAGACGACACAAGCCGACAATCCGAATGCCCTACTCGTCATGGACGCGGCGGTTCTACTGGAAGCCGGTTGGGAAGACCTCGCCGACGAAACCTGGGTCGTCATTGTCGATCCGGATACAGCGGTCGACCGCGCGGTGGCGCGCGACGGACTGGATGAAGCCGCCGTGCGCAAACGTATCGCGTCGCAACTTTCAAATGACGAGCGGAGTGCCCGTGCCGATGTCGTTATCGACAACTCCGTCAATGAGGCTGCGTTAATCGCACGGCTCGACGCGGAGCTAGCGCGTATTCGTTAGACGCCCGCCGCGACACCAGCTTCGTAGCGAATTCCCGCCTCGCGGAAAGTAGCGCGGGTTTGGTCCATATCCCATGGTTCGTGAACCAAGGTTTCATGGTTCCATTGACTTCGTGGTATCGGCGGCTCGAAGAAATTCCCGCCATAGACATGGATGGCGCTTGTTAGCTTCGGCAGCGGATTAGCCACGGAATGGATAATATCCTTCCCCATGGTCGCGACCTGCCCCGGCCCCATGGAATCGGCACCCGCCGCTTCCAAGTAGGGCGAACCGTTGTTCCCAGCACCATCTCCGATGCGACGCCAGAACACATTATCCTCGCGACCGCCATAAATGCCGATCACCGCGAACATATTGTGGTTATGCGGCAACAGGGTCATGTACGGAGCCCAGATAAAATTGATGATGGTCAGATCAT
>JABJCS010000251.1 GCA_018665505.1 Alphaproteobacteria bacterium | reverse complement strand
ACGCTCGATGCGCCGGATGGCCCGGACCTGGTCGTCATCGACTCCATCCAGACGATGTATATCGACGCCCTCGATTCGGCGCCCGGCACCGTGGCTCAGGTCCGCGCCACGGCACAGGAACTCATCCGGCTTGCCAAGAAACGCGGCTTTGTCTTGCTCTTGGTCGGACACGTAACCAAGGAGGGGACCATCGCTGGTCCTCGTGTGCTCGAGCATATGGTTGATACCGTGCTCTATTTCGAAGGCGAACGAGGCCATCAATTCCGAATATTACGCTCGGTGAAGAACCGGTTCGGCGCCACCGATGAAATCGGCGTCTTCGAGATGACGGATCGCGGACTTTCGGAAGTCGAAAATCCGTCGGCATTGTTTCTCGCTGACCGTCAGGGACAGGTTCCGGGCTCCGCCGTTTTTGCCGGGATGGAGGGAACTCGCCCGGTTTTGGTTGAAATTCAGGCGTTGGTCGCATCCTCTCCTTTGGCGACGCCGCGCCGTGCGGTCGTGGGATGGGATTCAGGCCGTCTGGCGATGGTGCTCGCGGTCCTGGAATCCCGCTGTGGGCTCAGTTTTTCAGGCGGTGAAGTTTATCTGAACGTGGCGGGCGGATTGCGCATCGGCGAGCCCGCGGCGGACCTCGCGGTGGCGGCTGCCTTGACCTCCTCTTTGACCGGGGTTCCGTTGCCGGCGGATATGGTCGTGTTCGGTGAAATCAGTCTTTCCGGGGAAGTGCGCTCGGTTGGGCAAGCCGACGCCAGAATGAAGGAAGCCGCGAAACTTGGATTTAGTTCCGCGCTTATGCCGACACGCCGCGGTAAGAATAAGAAATCAAACGGTTCTCTTGAACTTCGTGAGGTATCCGAGCTGCAGGACATGGTAAGCTTTTTCGAGCGTGGCGGCGATCCGGCGGCCAAGGCAGTGAGCGGGTAAGATGGAAGCTTTTGGTATTACATTCGGTGATGTCGCCATATTGGTTATCCTGATCATTGCCGGTCTCATGGGTTTGGCGTGGGGGCTGGTAAAAGCCATTCTGTTCGTTGCAACTTGGGTTGGCGCGGCACTCATCGCATTCTATACGTACGAAGATGCGACACCTTTTTTTCAGGAACTGATCCAGGCACCGGCTTACGATATATACGTTGCTCCGGCGGCAATATTCATCGTCAGTTTAATCGTCATGTTTTGGGTTTTCTCGCGAATTTGGCTGCGGGTCCGCAAAAGCGAGTTCAGTAGTCTCGACCGCTCACTCGGTTTGCTTGGCGGCCTGATCGTCGGTTTGGTGATGGTTTGCGGGGCTTATTTAGCGGCGAATTGGGAGCTTGGTGAAGACGAACTTCCGTCGTATATCGCGGACGCTCGTTTGCGGCCTTATGTTGAGACCGGAGCCAACGTTATCCGTACTTTCTTGCCACCCGAAGTACAGGAGAAGACGAAGGCAGCGGTCCGCGACACCCAGAGCAGAATCAATGATGCCCAAAGAACCGGGCGCGCGATGCAGCAACTAATTGAACGAGCCGGGGATAAGGATCAATCGCAGCCCGACAAACAAAAGGGCTACGCCCCACCGTCCCGGCGTGATATGGATCGACTCATCGAAAGTAAGCAGTAGCAAGCATGGTCACCACCAATCCTTACGACGACGACCACCTGCACGAAGAATGCGCTGTCTTCGGCATTTATGGCTCAAAGGATGCTGCCGCGCATGCCGCCCTCGGGTTGCATGCTCTACAGCATCGCGGCCAAGAAGCAGCGGGCATCGTCGCAGCGGGCAATGGGCAGTTCCATGCCCACCGCGAGATCGGTCTCGTCGGCGATATTTTCGGCGAGGCGCGGGTTATCGATCAGCTCGAAGGCACGATGGCCATCGGCCATACGCGATACTCGACGACCGGGAAGCCCAATCTTCGGAACGTACAGCCGCTATTCGCCGATTTGGAGTTTGGTGGTTTCGCGATCGCGCATAACGGCAATCTGACCAATGCCGTCGGGATTAGACACGAACTCGTTTGCCGGGGGTGCATCTTTCAGTCAACGACGGATACGGAAATCATCGTTCACCTGATGGCGACCAGCAGCGGTACGGTTGTTGATCGGATTGTCAGCGCATTGCGTCAGGTCGATGGCGCTTATTCGATAGTCGCTGTCGCCGAGAATTGCATCATTGGCGCCCGGGACCCCCATGGCGTTCGCCCGCTGGTGCTCGGTCAACTTGGCGATGCATATATATTGGCTTCGGAGAGCTGCGCCTTTGACATTATCGGTGCCGATTACGTGCGCGATATCGATCCTGGCGAATTGGTCGTGCTCGATGAGAATGGCATTCATAGTCATCGTCCATTTCCGCCGGCCCAACAGCGGTTTTGCATTTTTGAATATATTTATTTTTCGCGGCCCGACAGCGTCATCGAAGGGCTGTCCGTCTATCAGGCCCGCAAGCAAATTGGTGCGGAATTGGCACGAGAAGCACCTGTTGACGTGGATTTGGTGGTGCCGGTACCCGATTCGGGCGTGCCTTCCGCCATCGGTTATGCGCACGAAGCGAGTGTTCCCTACGAGATGGGAATTATACGAAATCATTATGTCGGTCGGACGTTTATTGAACCTTCGTCGGAAATCCGCCACCTGGGCGTTAAACTGAAACACAATGCGAATCGCGCCCACATCGAAGGCAAGCGGGTGGTCCTGGTCGACGATTCGATTGTGCGCGGGACCACTTCTTCGAAGATCGTCGAGATGGTCAGAAACGCCGGCGCGAAAGAAGTGCATATGCGAATTGCCAGTCCGCCGACGACGCATTCCTGTTTCTACGGTGTCGACACACCAGAACGCGATCAGCTTTTGGCCTCCCGGCTCGATATCGAAGGCATGCGAAAGCTTATCGGTTGCGACAGCTTGGCCTTTATCTCGATGGATGGTCTCTACCGGGCCATGGGCGCGCCGGGCCGCGACCCTGATGCACCGGCCTATTGCGACGCCTGTTTCTCCGGCGATTATCCCATACGTCTGACCGATCAGGACGACGGCGCCACGGGCCGGCAACTCTCGCTTCTCGCAGAAATCGCCTAATGGCTGGGCGGCTCGACGGCAAGATCGCGTTGATCACCGGCGCCAGTCGGGGTATTGGCGCCGCGGTGGCGGTACGGTTCGCCGAGGAAGGCGCGCATTTGATCCTGACGGCACGTACGGTGGGTGGCCTGGAGGAAATCGACGATATCGTGCAACAGCATGGCGGCAGTTCCACGCTCGTACCTTTGGATTTAAAAAATTTCGACGAAATCGACCAGATGGGGGCAGCGCTCCACCAACGTTTCGGCAAGCTTGATATTCTCGTCGCCAATGCCGCGACCCTCGGTATCCTCTCCCCTGTCGGCCATATTGACCCCGGTGTCTGGGATGATGCGGTGCAATTAAACCTGACCGCGAATTATCGATTGATCCGCAGCCTCGATCCCCTCTTACGGGCGTCTGATGCGGGGCGCGCTGTCTTCGTGACATCCGGCGCATCGCGCGGTATCGCCTATTGGGGCGCCTATGCCGCGACGAAAGCCGGCCTCGATGCTCTTGTTAAATGCTACGCGGACGAGGTTGAAAATACTGATATGCGGGTAAATCTGCTCAATCCAGGTGCTACCCGCACCAACATGCGAGCCCAGGCATTTCCCGGTGAAGACCCGGAGACCTTAAAGACGCCGGAATCGATCGCTGATTTGTTTGTTGAATTAACCGAGGTCAGCTGCACCCGGCATGGAGAAATCATTCAAGCCGGCTGATGTTCCTCGTCGTCCGGTATCCCGCGCTTCAGGGCTCGGCGCGCCATCCAAGAGGCGCGCAGTTTACGCGGAATCACGATGTAGTAGAGCGCGATCACCAGGGGCATTAACGCATTGGCGTACATGGCATAAATCATAATCGGCTGCTTGCCGGCTAGACTTCTCATGCCGAGGCTGATGACCAGGATGATGACGGTCGCAAATACCGCCATGCAAATATCAATGACCTGGCCGCGTCGACTATAGTTGCCGGTTAGCAAGATCGCGAGGGTTACAGCCGCACACGTGAGCGGCAGGATCGGTTGGACCAATCGGCTGTGACCTTCCGCAATGAGGTCGGCATAATAAGTTTCATTCGGGCGCGTGTCCTGTGGGTCAAATAGCTCGTGGAGGAAACGCTCGCGTGGTTCCCGCCAGCGTGTACCGTCGGATCCCGTGGCTTCCGCAATGTCGAGGGTGGTCTGTTCGAAAAGCAACATCGAGAATGTACCGCGGACACGGTCGACTTGTTGCCGATTACCGTTGAGCAAAAGCGCGCGAGGCCCATCATCGGTGGCGACCATCGCTCCTCTCTCGGCGAGCCATGTTTGCGGTTT
>JABJCS010000250.1 GCA_018665505.1 Alphaproteobacteria bacterium | reverse complement strand
TGATTAAGAACGGTGACGTATTCCGACATGAATTGGCCGGTGGGGGCGGTTGGGGTGATGCTTTAGAAAGAGATCCCGCACATGTGCTTCGTGACGTCCGAAACGAGTTGGTCGGCATTGAAGCCGCGCGTGAATCTTATGGCGTTGTCATTAATCCAGAAGCATGGACCGTCGACACTAAGGCAACGGAGGAGTTGCGGGCTCAAATTCGAGAGAAACGCGGATGGAAAGAAAACCCCTTTGTCGCCTGGGATGATGAAGGTACTGAAACTGCTTTGGCCGCAGCTGAATAATTTTGATTATTGACGATACAACGGAACCCGACATGAAAAATTACCGAATTGGCGTTGATATCGGCGGAACGTTTACGGATATCGTCTTGATGGATGATAGCGGCGCGGTTCTGACCAAGAAAATTTCGTCCAGTGTCGAGAATTATGCGCAAGCCATTGTGGAGGGATTAGGAGAGGTTTTTGAGCAGAACAACCTTTCCGGTGCGAATGTTCAAGAAGTGCTTCACGGAACGACCGTCGCGTCGAATGCCATTCTCGAGCATAAAGGCGCTAAAACGGGCTTGATAGGCACGAAAGGATTCCGAGATGTTCTCGAAATCCGAAATTTACGGATGCCTCGCCTCTATGACCTGCATTGGGAAAAGCCTGCTCCCCTTGTAGAGCGCTATTTGCGCCTAGTCGTCGACGAACGTGTTAACACCACCGGTGACATCGTGCATCCACTTGATCCGGCAGATGCGGAAGCCGTCGTCGATCGATTGTTGTCGGAAGCTGTCGAAGTTATCGCGGTCTCTCTGATAAATTCATTCGCAAATCCCGCCCACGAACAGATGATCAAAGAGATCATCGGGCGCAAGGCACCGGACATGCCGGTTTGCATCAGTTTCGACGTCTTACCTGAGATTAAGGAGTATGAGCGGACTTCAACAACGGTTATCAACGCATATTTGTTACCCATCGTATCGAGATATCTAGCGAACCTGCAGGAACAATTCGCTGATGCCTCCATCGAAGCGCCGATACTCCTCATGCAGTCGAATGGCGGTCTCATGACGGCAGAAGCCGCAGGACGATTGCCCTGCAATATTGTTGAATCCGGCCCGGCGGGTGGTGTTGTCGGCGGTCATGCATTCGGTGGAAAAGTTGGACTGAAAGATATCATCACCTTCGACATGGGCGGCACCACGGCGAAAGCATCGCTCATCGAAGATGGTGAATATACGCGATCTCTCGAATTCCAGGTCGGAGGAGGTATCCTAACCGGTTCCAGATTAATGACTGGTGCCGGCTATCTACTAAAGGTACCGGCCATCGACTTAGCCGAAGTCGGTGCTGGCGGCGGCTCGATTGTCTGGATTGATGCCGGCGGTTCCTTGCAGATTGGGCCGCAAAGCGCCGGCGCAAATCCGGGTCCAGTTTGCTACGATATCGGTGGTGAAGAGCCGACGGTGACGGATGCCAATGTCATTCTCGGCTATCTAAATCAAGAATATCTCGTCGGTGGAGAATTAAAAATCGAGGCATCGCGAAGCCACCAAGTTTTTGAGGAACGCATCGCCAAGCCCATGGGGCTATCGGTTGAGCATGCCGCGTATGGCGCACATCAAATCGTCATTTCAAATATGATCAGAGCAATCAGATCAGTGTCTTCCGAACGCGGGCGTGATCCTCGGCAATATGCCATGGTACCGTTCGGAGGCAACGGTCCCCTCTTCGCAGCTGGAATGGCACGCGAATTACAAATGAAACACATCGTCGTGCCCCCGTCCCCGGGACTTTTTAGCTCGTTCGGCTTGCTCTATGCGGATATCGAACATCACTATTCGCGCACGGTTCAACGGGTCATTCGAGATATGGATCCGAGCCTACTAACAGAAGCTTGGAACACGCTTGAAAACCAAGCTCGCGAACAGTTGCGGATTGATGGATTTAGCCAAACGCAGATGCGGTTTCAACGAGCGGCGAATATGCATTACAAGGGGCAAATTTTTGAACTGACCGTCCCCGCTCCGAACGGATCCTTCGACGCGGAGAAAATAGCCCAATTGGAAGACCTGTTTGGGCAAGAACACGAGCGCACATACGGCCATCGTGCGGGACCAGAGGAACCGGTTGAATTGGTCAACGCGCAGCTCATCGGTATGGGAATACCCGACCAATCGCGAATACCCGAAAAGGTGACTGTTGAACGAAGAGGCCCCCAAGGTGCACTACCGAACCGACAGGCCTATTTTGGTCGAGATATCGGTTGGATAGATACTCCAGTCTTGCATCGTTCGGACCTGGCAAAATCCATGTCCGGCCCGTTGATTATCGAAGAATATGATGCGACCTGCCTCGTGCCACCGAATGCCAAAGCTTCCCTGGACGAATTCGGCAATATTTTAATCGATCTCTAAAACTCGCCCAAACACACCTGGGGAATAAGACCTAAGGATCATCAACAGGATGTTCTTGCTAGCAATCACCCGGCCTTGCTAAATCAAATCCTTTCGCACTCGAGCTTACAACTTGCTCACCTTTTCGCTTTCGAAACCCAGAAATTCGGCCAAAGACAGCCGAAAGGCCGCGCCATATCTTCGGTAAAATCCAAACGGCAAAAAGGCACAATATCCCGAACAGAATAAGGAACAATGTCGGTTTAAGCGCGGCGAGAGTTATACCAATAACAACCAATATATCTTCAGCGAAAGAAGCGACCCAATTACTAACAGGTTCTGGTGATGTGTTTATCAGGGCCCGGCTGCCGGATTTTGTTGCATGGCTGCCGAGAGCGACCGCTCCCCCACCCAGCAATACGGCGGCAATCTGATATGGCTCACTAACATCCGCAATTGTCCCAGCCGCCAACAGTGCTCCAGCGGGTACGCGAATGAATGTATGTATAGAGTCCCAAACACTATCCACACCGGGAATTTTATCGGCCACAAATTCAACAATATACATCACGACCGCGACTCCCAGAACCAGCGGATCGGAAATGACTTCTAACGATTGTGGCAGAGCCACAAAGCCGAACACATTCAGCAACCCGAGAACGGCAACAGTCGCATACAAATTAATGCCGCTCGCCCAAGCGGCACCAAACGCGAGCGATATCATCGCCAGCAAATCCATTTATTTTTCTCCAACTAGGTCGTTGCTCATGAACCCTTCTACCTCAATAATCTATTCGATTGAAGCTACGGGATGAAAGCGGAGAAGCCAAAATGGAAATCGACAAAAACCTGGCGATGCTGGAAAAATTTGCAAACTCGTTGATTGAATTTGGCGTGACGTACGGTTTTCAAATCGTCGGCGCACTCGTCTTTCTTTTCGTCGGCCTTAAAATTGCCGGATGGCTTGGCCGAAAAGTCTCAACGATGGCCGAGTTGAAGGATATTGACATCACGCTGTCAAAGTTCATTGACGGTCACTTCGTAAACGTTCGTAGCGCCCGATTAATTCCTGCACGTCCGGCATGGTAATCGCCTCCTTCCCAGTTATTGACCCAGCAATGTCTTCCGTTGGGTTGGCGCACTACCGCTCGCCCCCAGACCGGAGGTTCGAATGGTAGATTCCCGTCCTGCAGCCAATCGCTGGCGACGGCGTTCGTCTCTAGCAGCGTCTTGAACTTGGGGGATCCTCCGGTTCGGGAGGTGGCGGTGGCGGTGGGGGCGGAGGCGGGGGAGAGGGAGCAAGACACATTTGGCTCAAGTATCCTTCCGTTAAATTGTAAAAGGGGATTAAGTTTTGAGAATGTTCGCAGTTGGCATGGTGTATTTAAATCCATACCGAAATGAAATGAGCTGTTGTCCAGTTATGGAACTAATTTATGACGCTGAATATTTGGAAGATACAGAAGTTGAGCACCATTTTCCGAATTTATATTGTGGCATTATTGTATTCGCGTATTTTTAGCTCAAGACATTATCCGTTTTGTCTATACCAGTCTTCCGGAGATGGAGAACAAAAATAGAACATACATTGAATGAAACGAGAATATTGCCCCGCGACTCGAAAAGAAGTTCCCTATATGTTCTTCATAAATTATTGACTAGAGAATACCTGCGACCTGTCCAGATTCCAGCTCGAGTTTTCATACCGAAATCGAAATGTTATTTGATTTTCCGTTATACCGTCGGAATACGCTAGTCGCTTCCTGACCAAACTTCTCAAGCTTGGCGTAAACTAACAATTAAGAG
>JABJCS010000249.1 GCA_018665505.1 Alphaproteobacteria bacterium | reverse complement strand
CCGGAAACGAAACGCGAGGCTTGGACATGGAACTCTCCTTATGAGACCGGAAGGGACGCGGCGACGCTCGCGGCTTCACCAGCCGCACTCGCGAGCTGGCCGGAGTATCCCTGCCGCACCGCGCCCACCGCATAGACGCCTTCGACATTTGTGGCGAAGGAGGAATCTGTCTTCACGAAACCGGCGTCGTCGCAGTCCAACGATCCCGCTAAGAATTCCGTATTCGGCTGAAGGCCGACAAATACGAAGACGCCGGAGCATGCGAAATCTTCCGCATCACCACCGCCCGCAGGTATAAGTTTCACACCCTCGACACCATCGCTGCCAGTAATCTCGGAAACCAGGGTCTCCCAACGAAAGGTGAATTTAGGATTTTCAGCTGCGCGCGTAACGTAAGATTGTTTGGCCCGCAAACCGTTGCCGCGCGTCACCAAAGTGATCTCGCTGGCGTAATTCGCCAGATGCAATGCTTCCTGCAAAGCGGAATCCCCGCCGCCGACCACCACGACCTTCTGGTCGACAAAGAACCCGGCATCGCAATCCGCGCATTGCGAGACGCCGCGACCAAACAAACTCTCCTCACCAGGAACACCCAAGGATTTCAGACGGGCGCCCGACGCCAAAATAACATGCTTCGCTTTTTGGTCGCCCATACCTGTTGAGACGGTCTTAATATCACCATCAACCGAAAGGGCCGTGGCCATGTCGGGTACAATTTCGACGCCCAGGTCCAGGATGGCTTCCAATTGTCCGGAGGCCAGCTCAGCGCCGCCGACCGTTCCCATCGCAGGATAGCCGTCGAGCGCACTGACGTTTATCACCAGTCCACCCATATGGCCGCCTTCGTCGATACACACGACGGCCATGCCACGCAGCGCCGCATGATGCGCCGCCGTCAGTCCTGCCATACCGCCACCGATCACCACCACATCGTATGGATCGCCAGGTCGCCTCATTTTCGCATCTCCTCTTCAATCGGTTGCCAACCGGACGGCAAGACAATCTCTTTTATAATACGACAATCGGGATATCCCCATGTTGGGAAATAAGCTTGCTGGGCAATTGGGATATCCCCGCCCGCGACCACCAATGTTATTTGGTCCGGATCGGCGACGGGTGGTACCCTGCCTTCTTCGATCGCCGCGATGGCCCATGCGGGCCATTCCTTCGCCTTGCCCGCATTTCGATAAATCCAAAGCGATTTGAGCGTCTCGGACGATATGCGACCATTCTCATGCAGCCAACGGCGGGCATCGTCCTTAGAAACACCTTCCTTCGCTAAAGCGGCCGCCGTGGCGGGAGAAATCGCCACTGTGACGACACCGCCATGGAGCCAAGAAAAAGCCGACGCGGCAGAGCCCATGACGCTTGCCACTTCCTCCAATCCGCCGGTCACATTAATGGCACTTTCAGCCCGCAATACGGTGACGACATTTTGGTCCGCCCTGAAACCTTCATCCACGTGAAACGGCGTCCATGGGCTTTGCGCCTCGTTTTCCGCAAAGCAGAGCGTGTAGCGCCCGGGTTGCCCCAGCCCCGCGAAGGCGACAACCGCCGGCCAGCCGCCGCCGATATTCTGCATGATCAGACGCAGCGCCCGTCCAATGGTCGCGTTGGCGCGCCAACCTGGTCCGAGACATCCAAATCCGTCGTTCATAACGATCTGCCGGGCAATCGGGCCGTTTACCAGTATCAACGGCGTCACATTCTCGTCCGTTGTTTGTACACCGCGCAAATTAAAATCTGGTTCAGCAATCGCCTGAACTGCGGCCAGAACGATTGGAAAATAATCGGGACGGCAACCCGCCATAACCGCATTGATGGCGATCTTTTCGACCGAGGCGACACCCTTGAGCGGGTCCAACTCTCCAATTACCACATCGCGGGAGAGCGGGGAGTAGTCGAGCATTTCCTCAACCCGGCCCGTGGTCGGCGGCACAACCGGCAGCCCATCCGTCCATCCTCGAAGATCATAAAGCCGCGCGACTTCACTGGCGGGATCTATACCGCGTACGACTTCGACGCGTTGGCGCGAGAATTCCGCAACCAGCGGCCATCTGTCCCCCATGTCTCGTTCTTCGACGCGGGCGCGCAGCGTGTCGTCAATCCAAGCCCCGGACGCAGTTTGTCCGGATGGGTTCAATATCCAAAGAGGTTCTGTCATGCGATACGGTACTTTTTCATCGGCACCGTTGCTGATCTATGGCGAAATCGCCAAGCGGACAGTTTTACGCAGATTTTAGTCGGCGGCGTCACGCACGGCGTTTAGTTCGCGATCGTGCGTGCGGATGAACTCCTTGACCTTCGGCGCAATCTCCCGGCGCCATTTGCCGCCGTTAAAGACACCGTAATGTCCAACGCCTTTCTGCAAATGATACATCTTCTTTTCATCCGCCAGGTTCGGCGTGATATCGAGTGCCGCCTTCGTTTGGCCAATTCCGGAAATGTCATCGAGCTCGCCCTCAATACAAAGGATGGCGGTGTCGGTGATCTTCTCGGTTTTGACAGGGTGCCAGCGGTGCACCATCTCACCCTTCGGCAGGGCATGATCTT
>JABJCS010000248.1 GCA_018665505.1 Alphaproteobacteria bacterium | reverse complement strand
TACCGCCGCGTCGAGGGCTTCGACGCAGGAGGTCGCGCGGCCCTTCATTTCCGCCACCACGGCGTCCAGCTCCGGATTGAAGTTGCGACGGTGGTTAACGATCTCGCCGAGCGGGCGCGCGAAGGTCGCTTCCGCGAACCAACACCATTGCAGATAATGCGCGTAGGTCGAATCGTCCGTGGTCGGTTGCATCCGTCCATCGCCATAGCGGTCCAAGATGTATTGCATCATGGCGCAGGACTCGAACATGGTCATGTCGCCGTCGGTCATGACCGGCACCTTGCCGACCGGGTTCAGGGCCCGCCATTCCGACGTGGCGCGGTATTCGGCAGCAAAGTTCACCGGCACGATCTCATACGGGACGGAAAGTTCCTCGCACATCCAGATGGCGCGAAATCCGCGGGTGCCGGGGGAGTGATAAATTTTCAGCATGATGGGGGTCCTGTCCTCTGAATTTGCCGGTCGGTGAAGACAGTAATGTTACGCCGCCCAGCGGAGAAATAAATATATGGAGGTTTCTTAACGCGAGGCCGCACATAGATTTGCTTCTAAGAAACTAACCCTAGGCTTAAACCTAAAGGAACGACACGATGGATATGGTCCGCCTCGACCCACCCGCAGAATTGACGATGCCGATCGGCGAAGCGATGTTCAGCCAGCGCGCCACGCGCCGGCTCGATCCTGATCGCCCGATCACCGACGCCCAGTTGAAGGTCATCCTCGACGCGGCCTCGAAGGCGCCGAACGGCGGTAACGTGCAGCCCGCGCGCTATCTGGTGATCCGCGACCGCGAGGCCATCCAAAAATTCGGCAAGCTGTATCACGAGGCCTGGTGGGCGAAGCGCCGGGATGCCTATGGCTGGAAGGGCAAGGAAGACATTCCCGAGGGCTCGCAGTATCACTTGGCGGCATTGCTCGCGGACGAGATGGTGAATGCCCCCGCCGTGATCCTCGCTTATTCATCGGCCTCCGGCGTCGCCGCGGCCTCGACCTTCCCGGGCGTCCAGAACTTGCTGCTGTCGGCGCGGGCTCTCGGCATCGGCAGCGTGCTGACGACGCTGCACCCGGAAGTCATGGAGCGCGTCCATGCGATGTTCGGTATCCCGGACGACATGGTATTTCATTGCTGTATTCCGCTCGGATATCCGCGCGGCAAGTTTGGCCCGACCAGCCGGATGTCGACCGGTGAGACGACCTATTGGGACCAATGGGGCGAGGCGCCGCCCTGGAAGTAGGGGCACGGAATGACAGTTAAAGGCTGGCCGTAAATAGGGGCTCACCGAGAAGTGCTTCGTCGACGTCGATGCCGAGGCCGGGCCCGGTTGGTGCGCTTCCGAAGCCATTTCGGCTGCGCGGTTGGTGGCCGGCGATATGCTCATTGTTCCAATCGTTCATGAAGGAGACGCTCAAGAGCGCTCGTGCCTTCGTCGACGCCGCGACATGGGCGGAGGTGGCGGAGACGATATCGCCGCCCCAAGTGTCCTCGACGGTGACTTGTAGACCCAGCTCTTGGCCAAGGTCGCGCATCAGCTTTGCTTTCGTGAGGCCACCGACCTTGGAAACCTTCAGGTTAAAGCCGCCCGCACCACCCTTGCGTACCGCGCGTTGAAGCGTTGCGACATCGCTGACGACTTCATCGTAAATCATCGGCAGCGTGGTGTGTTTACGGACCTCAATGCATTCTTCCATGGTGGGGCACGGTTGTTCGAAGTAGAAGCGGGGAAGGTCTTCCATGCCGCGCGCCGCCCGAATGGCGTCGTTGAGCCGCCAACCGCAATTCGCGTCACCAATGATAATGTCTTCGTCGCCGGTGTTCTCGACGATGGTTCGGGCCCGAACGGCATCGAGGGTCGGATCACCGCCGATCTTCAACTGAAACCGGTGAATGCCCTCGGCCCTGCGCGCTTTGACGTAGGCGACCATGTTTTCAGGCGTATCGAGGGGTACGGCGAAATAGAGAGGAAATTCCGTCTGCCGCACACCGCCCAGCATGTCTGAGACGGACGCCCCCCAAGCTTTACCCGTGAGGTCCCAACACGCGACATCGATCGGACTCTTGGCATAGGCGTAGCCCATCAAGGTCGCGTCCATGGCATCGTTGACCGCGGCAAGGTTGGTCGGATCAACGCCGATCAGGGCAGGGGCTAAAAGTTCTAGCGCAGCGCGGGCACCGCCCGCATGTGCAGGCAGATATGTGGTGCCGAGCGGGCAGACTTCGCCCCATCCAGTAAGGCCGGTGTCGCTGGAGACTCGCACCAGGGTTGAGGGCAGATGCGTGATCTCGCGCCCGCCGGACATAACGTATGTGCCGTGCGCATAAGTGAGGTCAAAGTTGAAGACATCTATTTTTGATATTTTCACGTGCCCGATTCCTTTTTGAGAATATTCAGTTCGCCTTCTAAGCCGCGGCTTCCCGCCGTCCGCGCCCGGCCAGTCTCGGCGCTTCCTGTTTGAAGAGGCGGATCAGCTCATCCATCACCGCGCGAACACTCGGCACGCGTTTTAGATCCCGGTGGACGACCAGATTCAGATCGCTTTCCGCCCCTTGTATCGGCGCGGTCAGGCGCACCAGGTCCGGGTCGGCATCGCCGGCGAAGCAGGGCAGGACGCCGAGGCCGGCACCCATGCAAACAGCGTCATGAATCGCGTGGCCGTTATTCATGCGCACGGCGGGAGCCCGGCCCGCCAGTTTTTCGCGCAGCCATGTCTGTCCTGCGAAATAGACATGGTCGTCGTCAAAGGCGACCCACTCGCACTCCTGGTAGCGCTTGTTGCCGCGCGCCGCCGGGGCCGCTTCCACATAGCCGCGCGATCCGTAGACCGCATAGGATAATTCACCGAGTTTGCGTGCGATCAGGCCCGGTGTGTCCGGCAGGCAAATCTGGAGTAGCAAATCTGCTTCCCGGCGCGACAGGTTGGCGTTGACGTGATTGACCGAAAGTTCGACCTCGATCTCCGGTAGGCGGGATCGGATTTCCGGCAGATGCATGGTGATGAATTGGGACGGCACCTCGAAGGCGGAGAGGCGCACGGTACCGCTGACCGCGTCCGCCAGGGTCGCTTGGCGGCGCTGCAGCGTATGCGCGGCCTTCTCCATGTCCTCGGCGATGGGCAGCAATTCCTCGCCTGCCTGGGTTGGCACGAACCCGTCCGGCAATCGGTCGAATAGGCGCGCGCCGAGATCCGCCTCTAATTGTCCGAGTCGTCGTCCGACCGTGGGTTGCGTGACCTTCATATGTCGCGCGGCAGCGGACAGACTGCCGTCCCGCGCCACCGCGAGGAAGATGCGCATGTCGTCCCAATTGAGTGACATTGGCGGAATTCCTTAGGAAATGAGCCTATACGTATTTGTATAGATGCTATTCGAAATCGTGAAGGGTGCAACATTTATTTTTAGGGTATTTCATTGCGCAGTGACGGTGTCTAATAACTGTTATTCCTGTATTTGCGGGAATGACGTATGGGATTGGGACGACAGATATGTATTTCGACTTACGACTCTGGGGCTACACGAAAGGGGTGCGGGCACGCATCTTCGGCGCGGTCGCCGTCGGCATCTTGGCGGTGCTGTTCGGTATCGCGCGGTTAGCGCTACTCGGGTGGCTGATCGCCCGCGTATTTCAGGGCGTATCTCTCGACGAGTTGATCCCCGCCTTCATCGGCGTCGCCGCCGTGATGATTGTGCGCGGCGGGCTCGAATATCTCCGCACCATGATCGCGCACGACACCGCCGCCAAGGTGCAGGTGCATTTGCGCACGGTCATCTTCGACAAGGTGACGGAGCTGGGCCCAGCTCATTTCGGCCTCGAGCGCACTGGCGACGCTATCCTCGCGATGATCGACGGGGTCGAGCAGCTAGAGATTTATTTCGGCCAGTATTTGCCGCAACTCATCGTCTCGATCCTCACGCCGTTGCTGATTTTCGGTGTCGTGGTGTTCCTCGACGTGCCGGTGGCGCTGGTGATGCTCGCCGCCGCCCTGGTCACCTTGATCGCACCGCAGGTCTTCCATACGTGGGATAAGAACAACAGTCTTGGGCGCTCCCGGGCCTATAGGGCGTTTGCCGCGGAGTTCCTGGATTCCGTCCAAGGCCTTGCGACCTTGAAGGCGTTCGGGCAGAGCGGCCCGCGCGCTAAAACCTTGAAGGCCAAGGCGGATGAGCTGTTCAAGTCCACCATGTGGGTGCTGGCGACGAACTCGCTGGCGCGCGGTATTACAGATACGGGGATTGCGGTCGGTGCCGCGGCCACATTGGCGCTCGGTGCGTTCCGGGTCGCGGATGGGAGCATGGATCTGGCCCCCTTGATCATGATCCTGATGCTTGGTGTGGAAGTATATAAACCGCTCCGTGATATGCGCTCGCTCATGCATAACGGCATGGTGGCGCAAGCCTCGGCGCAGACGATTTTCCATCTGCTCGATTCGACGGCAATCGTGACGGAGAAAGAGGACGCTGCAACGCCCATCGAGGTGACGCCGACAGTGACCTTCGAGAACGTGAGCTTCGCTTATCCCGGCGGCAAGCGAACCGCCCATGAAGGGCTCGATTTTGAAGTGACCGCGGGTGAGCGGGTCGGTTTCGTCGGGCCGAGCGGTGTCGGTAAATCCTCCATCGTACGTCTGTTGCTGCGCTTCTACGATCCGGACAAGGGTGCGGTGAAAATCGGCGGTCATGATTTGCGCGATCTCAGCTTCGAGGCTATTCGGGGACAGATCGCTGTCGTCAACCAGGACACGTATCTTTTTCACGGTACGGTCGCCGACAATCTTCGGGTCGGTAAGCCTGACGCGACAGCAGCGGAGATTGAGGCCGCGTGCCGGGCCGCCAATGCACATGAGTTCGTTGCGAAATTACCGCACCATTATGACACGGTGATCGGTGAGCGCGGCATCCGGCTGTCTGGTGGGCAACGCCAGCGCATGGCCATTGCCCGCGCGATTCTGCGGGACGCGCCGATCCTGGTACTCGACGAAGCACTCTCTGCCGTCGATGCCGAGAACGAAGCGATCATCCAAGACGCACTCGACCGCCTGATGGAAGGGCGCACGACGCTGATTTTTGCGCACCGTCTCTCCAGCGTCATCGATGCGGATCGCATTTTGGTGCTCGATGAGGGTAAGGTTGCCGAGACCGGGACCCATGCGGAATTGATGCTGAAACACGGCGTCTATCACCGTCTGATGGCGGCGCAAGCGGAGGAGAGCGTCGAGCAGGAAGTCGTGATCGGCGGCGGCGGTCCGCTTGATACCGGCATCGGCGATGCGCCGACCTATAGCGAGGAAGCGCAATTTGCCGCGACAGACGCGATCGTGAAGGCGGAAGGGCTCGGCTGGGCCGGCGCCATCCGCGAGTTGATGAAGCACATCGTGCCCTACAAAGGGAAGCTGGCACTGACCTTTGGTTTCGGTGTGACGCGCGTGGTCTCGTTCATCGGTATCGGCGCGGTCGGCGCGCTCGCAGTGCGGGCGGTGAAGACCGGGGAGCCTTTCGTCGATCTGTTGATCTTGCTGGCGGTGCTTGCGCCGATGGCGGGAATCTTCCACTGGTTCGAATCATGGATCGCGCACGACATGGCGTTCCGGCTATTGGCGGAAATGCGGATCGCTCTCTTCGAAAAGCTCGACCGCTTGGCACCCGCCTATATGGTACGCCGTCGCACCGGCGATATGGTGGCGATGGCAACGCACGATGTGGAGACGGTGGAGTATTTCTTCGCCCACACGGTGGCCCCTGCCTTCGTGGCGGCGCTGATCCCGAGCATCATCGTTGGTGTGCTGATTTACTTCGACTGGGTGCTGGCAGCGGCGCTGGCGCCGTTCCTGGTCCTAGTTGCGCTGAACCCGGTGTTGATGCGGGGACGCATCGACGAGTTGGGCTCACGGGCGCGCGAAGCCTTGGGTGAATTGAATGCGCATGCGGTCGACACCATCCAGGGCCTGGGTGAAATCATCGCCTTCCAGCGTACGTCCGAACGCCGGGCTGAGTTGATTGAGCGGACCGAGAATCACCATCACGTTCGCTTGCCATTCTTCCGCGACCTGACTTTTCAGACCTCCCTGCTGGAAGTGGCGACGGGGCTTGGCGGCCTTGCCGTCGTGATTGCGGGCGCGGGCCTTGTCGATGCGGGCCGGTTGGAAAGCGGTTTCATGCCGCTGCTGACCCTGCTCTCGATGGCGGCGTTCCTGCCGATTTCGGAAATCTCGAATGTCGGGCGGCAGCTTGCGGATACCTTGGGCTCGACCCGGCGGCTCTACGCGGTCGACAGTGAGCCGGTACCGGTCACGGATGGGCCCGGAGTAGCGGACTTGAAGACAGAGGGCGGCGTGCCGATAGAGCTCGACACCGTCGATTTCCAATATGAGGCCGGCAACCGCCGGGCACTCCACGGCACTGCGTTCGACGCACCAGCTGGGAAGACGATAGCGCTCGTTGGACCTTCGGGGGCCGGCAAGACGACCATCGCGCATTTGCTGATGCGGTTCTGGGACCCAGAGGAGGGCGCGATCAAGCTCGGTGGGCATGACCTTCGGGACTATAAGCTTGATGATCTCCGCCGCCGCATCGCGCTCGTGGCTCAGGACACTTATCTTTTCAATGACACGTTGCGGGCGAACATCCTGATCGCCAACCCGGATGCGGATGAAGCCGCGTTGATGCATGCGCTCGAGCAAGCCTCGCTCGGCGATTTCGTTGCCGGACTGCCGGAGGGTTTGGAGACCATGGTCGGTGAGCGTGGTATGCGGCTCTCTGGCGGACAGCGCCAACGGGTCTCCATCGCGCGGGCTTTCCTGAAGGACGCGCCGGTATTGATCTTGGACGAGGCGACTTCGCATCTCGACGCGGTCAACGAACAAGCGGTCCGCGAAGCGTTGGAAGCATTGATGGCCGATCGCACCACCATCGTCATCGCTCACCGCCTGTCCACCGTGCGGGGTGCCGATCTGATCGTGGCGCTGAACGAGGGCCGGGTGATCGAGACCGGCACCCATGATGAGCTTTTGGCCAAGGGTGGGCTCTACGCTCAGCTCGTCGCCCATCAGCTCGCCGGTGCGGTCGGCCGAAGTGCCGCGGAGTAGAGATGATGATTGCACCGCTCGGACCGCAGGTGGTTCTAAAGTCGACACAAGAATTCGGCGACGGTCACTTAATTCGTCGTTTGTTGCGGTTCTTGCATTGTCGGGGAAAGTCGCGAATTAAGTAACTGTCCCTAATTACCGCCGGAACGCCGCGTCATGTCGATGAAAGAAAAATCCGTCCAATGCCTCGGGAAAACCGGGTTCCATAAAATTGCTTATACAGAATGGGGCTCACCGGATGCGGCGCGGACGTTAATCTGCGTTCACGGATTGACGCGCAACGGGCGCGACTTCGATGTCTTAGCCTCCGCGTTGGAGGAGAGTTACCGAATCATCTGCCCGGACATTGCGGGGCGTGGCCAAAGCGATTGGTTATCGAGCGGTAAGCACTATTACAATCCGAACTATCTGGCCGATCTCGCAACATTATTGGCGCATGTGGGAGTGCGG
>JABJCS010000247.1 GCA_018665505.1 Alphaproteobacteria bacterium | reverse complement strand
GCGTCGAGTTCTGGCTCCGGGTCGACGATATACTCGATCTCCGGCTTCGCTAGATCGTGGATAAAGGCGAATCCGGATTTCATCGCCGCGCAAATACCGGCATGGTTCTCTCGAAAGACGATGCATCCAACTTCCTCCGGCATCGGAAAGATCTCGTGCGCGCCTGTCGCCGGGTCGTAGGTTTGGATGTTGGATTTCAAATTGTCGCACCAGTAGAGCTTCCGCTCTTCCGGATGCCAAATCACCCCTTCGCCGATGATATCTTTCGCCTCGACGAGGCATTCAATCTCGGCCATGCCTATTCTCCCGTTAATTCACCGAATGACACCATCCCGAGCTGGTGGAAGGGTCGCTAATGCAGTTGCGGTCCCTTCAACAGCGCTCCCCGGCTGATAGACCGAACGTGAACGTCTACGACATCGCCGGATCGCTGCAAGTTCAAGGGAATTTCTGCCCCAGCCGGACCTTGCGTCCAAATTTTGCGGTACATCTGCGCCATATCGTCGACCGGCTGACCACCAACACCGAGCACGACATCCCCAAGTTGGACATCCGCCTGTTGGGCCGGGCCGTTATCCGCGACTCCGGCAACGATGACCTGGCCATCCACTTCCGTGGTGAACATTCCGAGCCACGGGCGCGGCGGTTTGCTCGTCTTTCCGTAGCGCATAAGTTCGTCAAGGATCGGCTTCAGGATATCGATGGGGACGACCATGTTAACATCCACCGGCTCCTTGCCATCAGTGGATTGCTGCACGTAGAGCGAGCCAATTCCCAGAAGCGTCCCGTCACTGCCGATCAAGGCAGAGCCACCCCAAAGCGGATGCGGTGGCGCGGTGAAGATCGCGTTGTCGAGCATGTACTCCCAATACCCGGCAAACTCGCGACGTGAGACTACCTCGGCGCTGACCGCGTGCTTGACGCCGCCACAGCCTGCTAGAATGACCGGATCACCGACCTGCAGGGAATCCGAACTACCGAGCTCAAACGGCGGCAGGTCGAGTTTCTGCAAGGCTTGGACGAGACCGAAACCGGTTTCCTGATCGTAGCCGACGACATGCCCCGGCACTGCACGGTTTTGGCCGTCAAACAACCAGATGGTTTCGGCTTCGGTCACCAGATAACCGACAGTCAAAACCAGACCATCGCTATTGATCAAGGCAGCATTACCGCCCCGCTCCGTCCCCAATGTGTCGGCCGTAAATCCGTCGTCCGGAATATGGGTCCTGATCGACAAGACAGAGGACAAAGTCTCCTCCAGATCAAATCCGTAGTCGCTCGCTTTTGGTCGTGCATTTACTGGAATCTCCGGGCCCAGCCGTTCTTCCAGCTCGTCGTCTTCTTCGTCCAAATCTTTTCTCCGTCCTCGCGTCACATCGACGCTGAGATCATTTCCATGACCGGCGCCAACGCGTCGCGCGCAATCGCTTTAATTTCGTCATCGGTCCGATCTTGAATCGGGTGTGGTACATACACAATGGCCGGATCGAAGTTCAAGGCCGCCGACTGCGCTTTCGCCGCTTGTTCAAAAGCGGTCGTCGCTACCATTCCACCTGGAATGCCTCTTTGGTCGAGATCCCAAATGTCATGCAAACTGCACGACGTACAGGATCCTCAATCGCTCAGTGATTCGATTACGACATCACATTCCGTCGCAATCGTTTGTGCCAAATCCACAGGCGCCGTCCGGGTATTGGTCGGTTTCGCATATTGCTTCACCGAGAAACCTTTTTCACCCAACTGACGTGCGATTTCATTGCTGAACACATCGCCGCGCACCTTACCGATATCGAGCACGCCGATGGTCAATCCTTCAAGCGATGCCGGCGGTGCCAGACGTTCCCGCGTAGCGGGTGACGTCTCTGCCGTCGGATCGAGAAGGGTTACATTTTCACTCATGTACCGATCTCCTTGGTTACCAGATCACTTCCACGTTCTCCACTCGCGGCCCATCCGCCGATCAGGGCGGACATCAGACCGGCTTCGCCACCGGCCCGAACGATATTGAGGCCACCGGGCCTTACTTTCTTAATCATCTTACCGGCCATGCTTTCCGGGATACCCTCGGCGATGCCGCCGACTCCTCGAATGATCTCATCGGCAGGGAAGGTTAGCACTT
>JABJCS010000246.1 GCA_018665505.1 Alphaproteobacteria bacterium | reverse complement strand
CGCGTTATTCTAGCATCGAACCATCGCCCTTGTCGGGATCAATCAAACGCCGTAACTAGCCATTACGGAAATAATCTCTTAAGCGGCTAGAGGAACCTTCATGATGCATTCAGCACTTGTTGCCGGCCGCACGGCCGTCATTACAGGCGCCGCGAGCGGTATCGGCCTCGCGACCGCCAAAAAACTTGCAGCAATGGGGATGAATGTCTGTATCACGGACATCACCGATGTGGCACTGCAAGCGGCGGCGCACGAAGTGAACGAGGCAGCAGCGCCGAACAGTTCGGTGTTATCGATCTCCGCCGACGTTAGCGACTCTGACGCCATGATTACCCTCGCCGCGACCGTGCGACGGGAATTCGACGATGTGGCTTTTTTGATGAATAATGCGGTCACCCGGATCGATGCCCAAACGTGGGAGAATGCCGATGCGTGGAACCGCACAGTCGCGGTCAATATCATGGGCGTTGTCATCGGAGTTCTCGCCTTCGCACCGGCGATGATCCAGCAGAGCGAAGCCTCAGTAATCGTCAATGCCGGCTCCAAGCAAGGCATCACCAATCCACCGGGTAGCAAACCCGCCTACAACATGGCGAAGGCGGCAGTGATTAACTACACCGAAAGTCTCCAGCATGAGCTCCGTAATACGGAGGGGTGCCTCACCAGCGCCCATCTTTTGATCCCTGGCTGGACGACGACCGGCACCCGTGAACACCAACTCGGTGCCTGGCTACCGGACCAAGTCGTCGATTATATGCTCGCTGCCTTGGAGCAGGGCGACTTCTACATTCTATGCCCCGACGACGAAGTCGACACCACTGAGGACAAACGCCGGGTCCTTTGGGCCGCCGGCGATATCGCCCATAATCGACCCCCACTCTCGCGCTGGCATCCCGATCACGGCGACGCCTTCCAATCCTTCGAGGTCTCCTGACATGAGCGATACCCCTACTGTGCTTCTCGCCGGTCAAATGTCGACACCGCGCGCTGAATGGCTGGCGGAGCAATTGACCATGGATTGGAAGATCGAGACCTGGGACGAAGACGAGCCGTTCGAGCGTTTCGCGGAGTTGATCGTCCAAGCAGACGCCATGGTCGGCGGCCGCATCAAGGGCGAATGGCCGGCCATTCCGAACCTGCGGCTCTACCAAGTGCCGTTTACCGGTTATGAATTTCTGACTCCCGCCGACCTTCCCATCGGCTGCACGCTCTGCAACGCGTATGGCCACGAAGTCGCGATCGCTGAATTTATCATGGCCGGAATGCTGGAGTGGTCAATCGGCCTCTCGAAATACGACCGCGACTTTAGAGAGCAGGGCTGGCAGGGACGCGTCCCCGGCATTGGGCCGAGCCACGGCGAGCTTTCCGGCAAGACATTGGGCATCATCGGGTACGGTCATATCGGCAAGGCGGCCGCCGAGCGCGCCGCCGCCTTTGGCATGCGCGTCATCGCCACTAACCGCACGGCGCAGGCGGCACCACCGCCACTGAAACGCTTAGACGGGCTCGACCAGCTTGATCGACTGTTAGAGGAAAGCGATTTCGTTTTGATGACCTTGCCGACCGCACCGGAAACTCGCGGCATGATCGATACGGAACAGTTCAATCGAATGAAGTCCGACGCCGTGCTAATCAATGTCGGCCGCGCGCCCGTTATCGCCGAGGAGGCGCTCTACAATGCGCTGGCGGAGAAACGGATCGGCGGCGCCTTTCTCGATGTCTGGTACGGTTATCCGACCGCCGAGGACCCGGACCGTGAGCCGTCCCGCTTTCCAATCCGGCAGCTCGATAATGTCATCATGACTCCGCATTGCAGTTCACGGAGCGTCGAATCCCGGGAGCGGCGCTGGATGACCGTTCCCAGGAATCTCAACCATCTGTCGCACGGCGAACCACTCGACAATATCGCCTTTCAAGGTACGGCCTAAGCAGCTTGACGCAACACGTTGAGCGCAGATCCGGTGCGGAACCAGTCGACCTGCGCTGCCGTATAACTGTGCCGCAGCTGTAATATCTCTTCTGTCCCATCCACATGATGGAGGTGGCACTCGACCGGTGCCCCTGGCGACAGATTTTCCAATCCGACGAGGCTGATACGGTCATCTTCGCGCACCACTTCATAGGCAGCCGGATCGTCGAAGGTAAGCGCCAACAATCCCTGCTTCTTCAAGTTGGTCTCGTGAATACGAGCGAAACTGCGCGCTATCACCGCCGCCCCGCCCAGCAGACGCGGTGACAGCGCGGCATGCTCCCAGCTACTCCCTTCACCGTAGTTGGCGTCACCGATGACGACCCAGCGCAAACCATCCGCGCGATAAGCCCGGGCGTTTGCGGAGAAGCTATCCACCGTGCCGGTCAATGCATTCCGGCCCTGCCCGCGCTCACCCGAGAATGCGTTGACCGCGCCCATGAACATATTGTCGCTGAACCGGTCGAGGTGCCCCCGCAGTTTTAGCCATACCCCGGCGGGCGATATTTGATCGGTTGTCGTCTTACCTTTGGCTTTCAACAGGACCGGAAGTTCGACGAAGTCCCGTCCGTCCCACGACGCCCAAGGTGCCAATGCCTGTAGCCTTTCGCTGTGGGGTGCGATTGAGACATCCATGATGACGCTATCTTGCGGCGGTGCATGATAGAATTCCCGGCCTCTGTCGAAACCACTGGGTGGCACCTCTGGCGCGACTTTTGGCGGGGACAGCCGATAGGACGTGCCATCTGCGGCTGTTAGTTCATCGGTCAGAGGGTTGAAATCAAGCCGCCCTGCCAGCGCCAGGGCCGTGGCCAATTCCGGACTGGCGATGAAGTTCATCGTCGTTGCCCGACCGTCGTTACGTTGCGGAAAGTTTCGATTGTATGAAGTCACGATAGCGTTCGGCTTATCCGCCGCTGGATCGACACGACGCCATTGCCCGATGCAAGGGCCGCAAGCGTTCGCCAGTACCTGCGCACCGACTCCTTCTAAGGCCGCAGTCAGTCCGTCACGGGTAATCGTCGCGCGCACTTGCTCCGAGCCTGGTGTCACCATGAACGGAACGGCGCAGTCGGCCCCATGCGCGCTCGCCTGCGCCGCTACATCTGCAGCACGGCTCATGTCTTCGTAGGATGAGTTGGTGCAGCTGCCGATCAACACGCTGCTGATTTCCTCCGGAAACTCGTTCTTCGGCACGGCAATCTCCGCTTTCAACGCAGATATCGGCCGCGCTCTATCTGGCGTGTGCGGGCCGACGATATGCGGCTCCAGTGTGGAGAGGTTGAGTTCAACAACCGTGTCATAGTATTGAGCCGGCTTGGCCTCGACCTCGGGGTCGGGCGCCAACAGCTCCGTGGCACTTTCAGCGAGCGGTACGAGGTCGCCCCGCCCGGTCGCCCGTAGATAGGCCGCCATGCGCTCGTCATAAGGAAAGACCGATGTCGTCGCGCCCAGCTCTGCGCCCATGTTCGTGATAGTCGCCTTGCCGGTGGCGCTAATGGTCCGGGCACCGGGGCCGATATACTCGACAATGCTGTTGGTGCCGCCGGAGACCGTCAACTGTCCTGCCACATAGAGAATCACATCCTTCGGAGCGGTCCATCCTGAAAGCTCGCCGGTCAGGTAAACGGCGATCCGCCGCGGATAAAGTAACTCCCACGGCAATCCAGCAATGACCTCCATTGCATCGGCTCCGCCAACACCCACGGCGCACGCCCCCATCCCACCCGCATTGGGAGTGTGAGAATCGGTGCCGATGATCATCGTGCCGGGGAAAGCATAATTCTCCAACACAACCTGATGGATGATGCCGGCGCCTGGTGCCCAGAAACCCGCGCCATAACGGGCGGCGGCGGAGCGCAAGAATTCGTAAACTTCGCTATTTTCTTCCAATGAAGCGTCGAGATCCGGTGCTGCCGAGTGCCGCGCTTCGATGAGATGATCGCAATGAATTGTCGTCGGCACCGCAACTTTATCGCGCCCGGTCATCATGAACTGCAGCATACCGCTTTGACCGAGCACGTCCTGGAAAACCACACGGTCCGGACGCAAACGCAAAGTGCTATCACCCGGTGTCAGTTCCTGCGCGGCTGGATCGTCGAGATGCCCTAGCAGAAATTTATCCGCCAAGGTCAACGGACCCAACCCTCGGGTGCGCACAATCGCGACGTTGTCCGCCATCTTCTGATAGAGCCGGCTCGCCGTCTCCGCCGTTACATTGATCTGCACCATGGCTCGGTACTCCTCTCACGGTTTTTTGTTTCGTTCGTGAGAGGAACCGTACGCGCTGAATTAACATCAATCCAATATATGGAAATACCAATATCCATATGATATTTATATGTCATGGATTTACGTCATATCCGATACTTCCTGGCAGTAGCCGAGGAAAAGCACATCACCCGGGCCGCCGAGCGGCTCGGTATTCAGCAACCGCCGCTCAGCCAGCAGATCAAGGCGTTGGAGGACGAGCTCGACGTCCGCCTGTTCCGCCGCCTGCCGCGTGGTGTCGAGCTGACCGATGCGGGAGAGAGCCTGTTGCCGGATGCGCGCGCCATCATGGGACAGGTCGAGCGCGCCTTGGCCAAAGTCAAACGGACAGCGCGCGGCGAACAAGGCGCCATCGTTGTGGGTTTCACCAGCTCTGCACCGTTTCATCCGTTCCTGCCGGATGTCATCCGCCAGTTCCGCGAAATCCATCCTGGCGTTTCCCTGAAACTAGAGGAGGCCGGAACGAGCGCCTTGGTCACCGCGATCCAGAGCGAAGAGATGGACGCCGCCTTCATCCGCTCTCCCGCCGCGAACCGCCAGGGATTGGCGGTCCATGAATTGTTCGAGGAAGATATGCTCATCGCGCTGCCGAGTAGCCACCGTTATGCACCGCTGCCGACTGGCGAGAAAAGCCGACCGCTGGCGTTGGATGCACTCGCCGACGAGGCGTTCATTCTCTATCGCCGCCCGGAAGGGCCGGGCCTGCATGACGGGATCATCGCCGCGTGCCATCGGGCGGGTTTCAATCCGCGTGTCGAGCAAGAAGCGCCCCGGATCGTCTCAACCCTCAATCTCGTTGCCGCCGGTCTCGGCGTCTCCCTCGTCCCCACCTCCCTTGGAGAGTTACAGATGAAGGGGATTTCATATCGCCGACTGAAACGCGGGACGAATCTAGTGGCTCCACTCAACCTGGCGTGCCGAGCGCT
>JABJCS010000245.1 GCA_018665505.1 Alphaproteobacteria bacterium | reverse complement strand
GGCCGCTTCCAAGTCAATACCGACATTGTTAACGATCCGGCCCGCTTAGCACATGGCACCGTGAGTAAGACGACCGGCATCTCCGCCGGTGATGCAACTGCCGCCTCAGCGCTCGCCGGGGTATTCGGTACAGAAATTACGTTCGGCACTACCGGCGCTATTTCCAGCGTCTCAACGACACTCGCCAGTTTTTCGGCGCAGATGATCGGCCTTCAGGCCGCGCAAACTAATGATGCCCGCACCGAACTCGAATTCACCACTCAGTTCACTCAAACAATGGAATTCAGAGCCTCTTCAATTTCCGGCGTCAACCTCGACGAAGAGCTCGCGAATCTAGTGGTGCTTGAACAATCCTTCAACGCCGCAGCACGTATTATCTCAGTGGCAGCCGATATGCTGCAAGAGCTGATTGATTCGGTCCGATAGGAGGTTAGAAGATGGTCGCGACACGTGTCTCCACTCTCGCTCAGCAACAGCTGATCACCAGCAATGCTCTGCGCACTCAGCGCAATGTGAACGATCTCCAGGTTCAGATCGCCTCAGGCAAGAAAACGCAATCCTTCTCCGGTATCGCCGACGACGCCGGCAGACTCGTCAATTTGAAAAGCGAGTTGTCCCAGGCTGAGCAGTTTATCCAGAACATCACCATTACCGAGAAACGGCTGGATCTGATGGCCTTTGCGTTGGACCAGATAGAAGATATCGCGCGCAAGGCTCGCACGGATTTCGCCGGCGCGCTGAATGGTAGCGCCGCTGATGACATCCAGCTGTCATTGCTGGCACAAGCGTCACTCGACCAGGTCGTCGAGGTTTTGAACACCAAGGACGACAGCCGCTTCTTGTTTGCCGGTGGAGCGCTCGAGACGAAGCCCGTCAACCTCTCGAACGCCAATTATACGGCACCCGCTCCTGGCTCTCCGCCGACATTCGTGCAGACAGTTGAAACTGGATATTATCAAGGTGACGCGGTCGTACAGTCGACTCGTGCTGACGATGGTTTCAACGTCGCATACGGCATAAATGCGGACGAAAGCGCGTTCGAAAAACTCATCCGGACGCTGGATAACGTCTCCAACGTTACCTTTACCGATCCAATCACGGCCCAAGAAAAAACATTTCTGTCCGAAGCCATGGTGGAGTTGACCGAACTCATCGACAACAACGGAGTCGATAAGACTCTATCCGACCTACGCGCAGATATCGGTTTGGACCGGGTTGTCTTGGACAACATACGGGACAAGCACAACGGTTTCCTCCAGTTTTCGCAGGATTCCATCGCGGAAATCGAGAACATCGACCCGGCCGAAGTCATTACCTCTCTCAACTTCGAACAAATTCAGTTGGAGGCATCGTTTACGACAATCGCACGAATTCAGACCCTATCGCTCTCGAATTTCCTACGTTAGGGCATCGCATCGATTGACATCGGAACGACGTTTCCTGGATAACGCTCGGTTAAGATCCACCAAATACCATGAAATGCAGCATGACTGCGTCTGAAGAGCAAAATACCAAACCTCTAGTCGGCAGCCTCTCTGCTGTTCTTGCGGATGCTCTTCGAGCTTACTACCAGAATGATCTTCCTCGCGTGGAAGAGATTCTCCGCCAAGTGCTTGAGGCCGTGCCAAATGCGGATATCGCCTGGCATTTGCGTGGCCTGACAGCACAAAAACGAGGAGATCTAGATAACGCGTCCAGGTATCTAGGCGAAGACCAAAGGCAGGCCCCGGCAAACCCAATCTTCAATCGTGATTTAGGTGCCGCGTTGCTCGCAAACGGAAGCGCCAACGAAGCCTTGCGCCATTTGCGAATGGCGGCTGAGCTGGACCAAACGGATCCCGCAACGCGATTCCAGATGGCAAACGCGCAAGCGCGCATAGGCGATTTTACCGGAGCCATCGAAAATTACCGACATTGTATCTCAAAGCAGCCAGGGTCCCACGAGGCCTTTAACAATCTCTCGTTCGCCTTGCGTCGCAACAGTCAGGTACCAAGTGCAATCGCCGCTGCCCGAAAGTCATTGGCGCTATTTCCGGATTTCTCCGACGCACTGAACAATCTCGGGCTCGCCCTTTGCGATGCACGGCAATACCCTGAAGCCATCGAGAATTTTCGCGCCGCCATAGAAATCTCACCTGACAATTCGGAGATCGTAAACAATCTCGGTGTCGCCATTCATGCCAACGGCGACTTAGCAGAAGCCGCTCACATCTTACGTAGTGCAATCGCGATACGTCCCGATTGGCCGGAAGCCTTGGTCAATCTCGGTAATGTATTGCGCTCGCAAGGTAATTTCGAAGCGGCAGCAGCGCTTTATCGCACGGCCCATTCAGCTGATCCCGACAGCACAAATGCGCTCGGCAACCTCGGACTGGCATTATTGAACCTAAATAACCCAGCAGAAGCCGCAGCGGTATACACGAAAGTGCTGAGCATCTCACCAGACAATGGTGATATCCGTACGAGCCTTGGAATCGCGCAATTAATGCAAGGCAATTATGCGGACGGCTGGCAGAATTACGAAGCTCGTTGGCACGCGGAACAGTTCACCGCGAAACACAGGCGATTTGCCATCGATCGATGGAAAGGAGAGCCCCTTCAAGGTCGCACACTATTGGTATATGCGGAACAGGGTTTTGGCGACACACTACAGTTTTGCAGATATTTAACGCTACTTTCGGATCAAGGAGCCGACGTACATTTCGAATGCCAGCGCCCAATGGTGGAATTGTGTCGCAGCCTCCAGGGAATCAAAAACGTCATTGCCCGTAAGGACACTCTTCCGGAAGCTGACTACTGCATTCCCTTGATGAGTATACCCCAAATTTTCAATACCACTCTGGAGTCCGTGCCCGCCAATGTACCCTATTTGTCTCCATCATCTCCGAAAGTGGACTCATTCCGAGCCCAATTAGGCGATACGGATCTAAAGGTCGGTCTGGTCTGGCTCGGCAATCCAGATCGGCAAGATGACGGTATGCGCAGCTGTCCAGAAACCGCGCTGGCACAAATTCGAGCCGTCAATCAGGTCCAATTTGTGAGTCTTCAAGTCGGACAGATATCTCCGAATTCTCTTGGCGATCTGCTGGATTTCGGCACCCAATGTGCCAGTTTCGATGATACGGCAGCCGCAGTCGAGGTCCTCGATTTAGTGATCACGGTCGATACCGCTACCGCGCATCTTGCGGGTGCTCTTGGCAAGCCGGTTTGGGTCATGCTTGGTCATCACGCGGATTGGCGATATCTCATGGATCGTGAAGATTCTCCTTGGTATCCGACCATGCGCTTGTTCCGCCAAACCAGCCACGGTGATTGGGAAGGGCTTGCCGCCACAGTAGCCCGCGAGCTAGCTCAATATGCTCATCATTCGAATGCACCCACCACATGAACCCGACTGAAAATCGTGATCCGGCGACGGAAGAGGTGCTTGTCATGCTTGAGAGTGCCTCCCGACACGCGGATTTGTGTGAATGGCAAGATACGCTCGAACTTTGTCGCCAGGTGTTGACACGGGATAAAGAAAACGTCTTTGCCCTCTACCTCGCCGGCATCGCGAGTGTTCAAGTGAAAGACTCCGAAAGTGCAATCGAGTATCTAAGCGCATCGGTATGTGATTCGGAAGCGGATACGAGCAAATTATCAATTCTTGCGTCCCTTTTACTGGAAGCCGGACGTACTGATGCGGCCATTCCATATCTTGAGCGATGGGTCTTGCTGTCACCAATGCCGGAGTCTCTAAATCGGTTGGCCGCCGTCTACGCGGATCACAATCGAATTGGCGAAGCTATCGTTCAGTTCCGCAGGTCACTGGCATTACAATCGGATAATAATATCGCCAGCGCCGGCCTCTACCCTCTCCTGCGCGTCACATGTGAATGGGGCGAAGAGCTTGAAATTTTATCAGAACAAATCGATCGGCTAAATTGCGCGGCGCTGAAAGAGGGTCGCCCTACCCCGGAACCCCCATTCGACAATATCCACCGTGTCGACGAGCGAGTTCAAAACTTGGATGTCGCACGATCATGGAGCCGACAACTGTCCGAAGCAGCAAATGATGGCGAAGAGTTTCAGTACAGGCCGTCACGTAATCCGAACGCCAAAATTCGCGTCGGATATCTCAGTGCCGATTTTCACGACCATGCGACGGCCCATTTGATGCGCGGTGTATTTCAGGCGCATGACCGGGAAAGTTTTTCGATCCACGCGTACTCTCATGGACCAAACGACGACAGTGACTATCGCGATTCGATTCGCGCATCCTGCGATCAGTTTGTCGACATTTCAGCGTTCAATGACGAGGAGGCCGCAAACCTTATCCATCGAGACTCCATAGATATTCTTGTGGATCTCAAAGGGCATACAAGACACAACCGCCTAGGGATTTGCGCGCGACGTCCGGCCTCGATTCAAGCGACCTATTTGGGATTTCCCGGAACGAGCGGCGCCGAATTCTTCGATTATATTTTAACCGACAAAATTGTAACACCGCCGGAGACACTAGAGTGTCTTGGTGAAAAAGCCGTTTTTTTACCAAATACGTATCAATGCAACGATAATACTCAAGAAAAACTCACAGATATAAATAACAATTACTTATATATTCGAAATAAGCATTCATTTATATTTTGCTCTTTTAATAACCCCATAAAAATAGATTTTGGTTTTTTCCAAATTTGGATGAGTTTACTAAAATCAGTTCCAAATAGCGCCCTTTGGATACTCCAAAACAACTTACGTGCAAAAGAGAACCTCTCCCACGCGGCTACTCGCGCCGGCGTCGCACCGGATCGTATTGTCTTCGCCGAGATGTTACCGAGAGCGCGGCATTTGGAACGAATGTCTTGCGCCGATCTCGCTTTGGACACGCAATTTTACAACGGCCATACTACGACGAGTGACGCTCTCTGGGCCGGGCTACCGGTCCTCACAATGCAAGGCCGCCATTTTGCGTCCAGAGTGTCCTCAAGTTTGCTTTTGGCGATGAATCTTCCTGAATTGATCACGGTGTCGCCCGACGAATATGCGGCGCGGGCTCAACACTTGGCGACACACGCTGGGGAATTAACGAGAATTCGGCATAAGATCGCTGAGAGCCGAATGTCTGCGGCGCTTTTCGATACAATTCAATTTACGTCGGATTTAGAGCGTGGCTATCGTGAAATGTGGCGGCGCTTCGTCGCGAGCCAAAGTCCCGAAGTGATCTGCGTTGCAGATTTGCCGACCTAATATAATTCGAGGTTCTTAAACTACGCGACGATCCCGCCATCACCACCACCACTTGGCGGTTGTGTCGGTGCCGGCGGTGTTTCAGTGGCATCGACCAGATTGGTCATAAGACCGCTAGCGATATTGCGGTTAATATCGATCAAAACCTTTAGTTTTCGGCCTTCCGGGCTGGCCAAGGCATCCACCGTATGTTTATCGATAAAGACGCTCAAATTCAGGATATTTTGCTTAATATCGTCCGGTAGCGGGTTCTCAGCCCCCGAGACATCCGACTGAAATATCGTCCACAGCCGCCAATTCAGCCGCAACGCTGCACGATAGGCCGTGATATCCTCGAGATTCTCTTGCGCGATGGCCAGCGCCCTTGCCGTTTCCATCAACGCGCGCGCCTCAGTTTGACGGGCACCCGCGCCGAGCTTTTGGGACGAGCGATAGGGATCACTACTGGGTGACATGCATTAGCACCTCTTCTTCGTAGCGCATCAACTTTTTACAGTCTTTCATCGCGCTATAAAGATTACCTTCAATAACTTTTCTACCAATATCAAGTAAAATTGGCGTTGAACTAGGTACAGCTT
>JABJCS010000244.1 GCA_018665505.1 Alphaproteobacteria bacterium | reverse complement strand
GCCTATTCTTAAAGGAGTGCGAGTGGCGTTTTAACAACAGTGACCCATCAGCCCAATTATCGCAGCTAAGGCAATGGGTTAGAACAAATATGGGCTAGTTATCTGGGACAGCCCCAATGGAAATCCATTCGCCCACTCTCGAACTTCTCCATATCGAGAATATCGTTGACCAAGCCGATCAGCCGCTGCGCATTGCGTTCGGCAATCGCGACCAACTCAGACGCCTGCTCCGGCACTTCGCCCACGGCACCGGCACCGGCAACGATCAGTCCGAGCGACGTTCGAATGGATGTCAGTGGTGTACGTAATTCATGGCTAACCGTGGACACGAACTCGTTCTTCATGCGCTCCATTTCGCGGCGCGATGAGATATCGCGAACAATACAAACATAAAACCACCCGTCGTCGGTCTCGACCTTGGTGGCGGCCAATTCCATCGGGAACTCCTCGCCGTCCCAACGACACCCGTGGAGCTCACGGATACCCGCGAATTCACCCGTTAGCAGGTCGGCGAACTGCTCTTCCGCACTGCCCTCTAGCTCACCATCGGACAGGAACTGCTCCATTCGATGTCCGGGAATATCTTTTCCCACCACACCGAAAATGGCCGCCGCCGATGTATTGGCTGACAAAATTACGCCGCGCTGGTCGAATGTGATAATACCGTCGACGACGTTCTCAACAATCGCCGAAAGCCGCTGCTCGCGGTCCCGCACTTGTGCTTCAGCGCGTTTGATATCGGAGATATCGGAACTAATGGAAACCGTCCCGCCATCGGGCAAACGCTGCTCGTGCATTAGGATCCAATGGCCGTTCTCATGCTCGATCTCAAAAATTCCCACGGGCTCTCGATGTTCGCGAAAATGCTGCTGTATCCATTCTTCCTTATTGTCCGCGGCTTCCGGAAATAAACCCCGTTCGACACCGGTGCGGATGAACTCCTCGAACGGCAACCCAGGCTTGCAGATGTCCGCGACAGCGGCATTGACCTCTAAGAAACGTTTATTGTGCAGAACAAGTCGGTCTTGCGGATCCCACAGGACGAAGATTTCCGACAGGTCTTCGACGACGTTCGCCAACCGCTGTTCAGCCGCGATCCGATCCGTGATATTGCGATGGATTGTGACCCGGCTTCCATCGGGCATTAGATTTCTGCGAACCTCATACGTTCCATGTTTTTGGAACGTAATATATTGCCGCGCATCAGGGGCCGCACGCATCGCACCTTCATAGCGCTCATTGCCCAGTTTTTCGGCGTCACCATCCCCATATAGGCCAGCGCGGGCATTCATTATAAACAAGTCGCGAATATGCATGCCGGTTGTAGCCCGGTCATCTTCACGGCCCATCAAGGTTTCAAATTTTTCATTGAAGGCCAGCAGGTGTTTATCCGGACTCCAGACCGAAAGTCCATCATCCATAGAATCGAAAATCGCCTCCAGAAAGCCGGTTTTCTCCGCAAGCTCGCTCTCGATTTTCTTGATTTCAGTGATATCCGTCTCGACGACGGCTATCCAGCCATCAGCGGTACGCGATTCGTTGATGATATAAGACGTACCGTTGTTCAATTCACGCACGATCGGTTCCGTCGGGTTTCGGTGCTGCGCGACCCGTGTGCGAATATACTCTTCTTCATTGTCGCTACTGGCTTCAATGGTCCCTGACTTAACCGTCGCCTTCACGAAGTCTTCAAACTTCATTCCGACCTTAATGACATCTCGGGTCGCCGGGTGCAGCTTTAGATAAGCGTCGTTATAGACGACCAAGCGGTCTTCATCATCGTAGAGCGCGAACCCTTCGCCCAACGTCTGCACGGCCGCGCGAAAGCGGCGATCGCCATCCGCCGCCAAGCGGAATGCGCTCCGCATGCTGATCAACAATCCCACGAGCACGCATAGATAACTGGCGAATTTCATCAGATGGGCGATATCGAATCCGGCATCCAACTGGTGAGCCGAGAACCCCATGAATCCAGCATGACCCATAACACCCAGTATGAGTGCACATATAACCCAATGATCGAATCTACGATCGCGAATTCTCCATTGGCCGTTCTTAAAATAGCCGACCATGGCCAACCCGAATAACATCGCCGGCACTATTTCCAAGGGCTGAACGAAGGCCGCGTCGGCGGTATATACCGGTGGCAGAACGTCGGCCGAAAAAATTGCGAAGCACAAGATCAATAGTAATACCGAGGTCCCGTAGACGACCGGTTCATTGACGCTTTTCCGGTCTCCCAATTCCCCATGCGGATGCCACGCGCTCAAACAAAACAGCGCGGCCAGATAAATATGTGGCGTGAATTCGCTCCACTCAGCCGATTTATCCAGAAGTGCAGGGAAATAAACCGCCGACAGCCAAGTCGTCAGTGCCGCGGGATATGCCTCCAAAAGGCCGGCACCCAAAAATCCCACCGCAAGCCATAAATATTTGCCGTCGGGCAGACTGTAGTATCTTGTGAAGGCCATCGCGGAGACGATCAATGCAATGATCGCCGCAGACCCTTCGATTAAGGTGTGTATTTCGTCGAAGCCAGACCATGCAGAGTCGTGCGCAAATATGGCTATTACGCCAAAAACCAGCACCAACGCCACATACGCCAACCCACGAAATTGACGTGAGCTTTGGTCTCTTGAATTGTCCGCTGTCACGTCGCCCAACTCATCCATCCCATTGTCTTTCGGGACCCTATCATGACCTGGGATTGGTTAGAATATAGTTAACGTTTATTCCGCAACGGGATTATTTCTCATCGGGGTCGACGCTGAACGATTCGCCGCAGCCGCAGCGGCCGGTCTCATTCGGATTCGTAAACACAAAACCGGAATTCAGCTTGTCTTCTTGATAATCCATTTCCGAGCCGAGAATGAACATCGTCGCCATAGGGTCGATATAGACCTTCAAGCCATCGGTTTCGACGCATTCCTCGAACGGCAAGACTTCGTCGGCGTATTCGACAAAATAGCTATACCCGGAACAACCGCGGGTTTTTACCCCGACGCGAATGCCAGCCGCCGGTTTATCGGACTGGCTCATCAAGAATTTTGCGCGATCGGTTGCCGCTTCCGTCAGTGTCAATATTGGTGCTGCCATGATCCTATCGATTCGAAAGTTATTTCAGCCAATTAGAACATTCCGAGCGCCATTTTGGCGTCCTCGGTCATCATCGATTGATCCCATGGGGGATCCCACACAAGGTGAACCTCGATCTCGCCGGTTCCCTCAATTAGATCGACTGCATCCGCGGCCCATTGCGGTAGTTCTCCGGCCACGGGGCAGGCGGGCGCGGTGACAGTCATACGGATGTCCACTTCGCCCTTTTCGGAAACGGTCACGTCGTAGACCAATCCGAGATCGTAGATATTCACTGGAATTTCTGGATCGAAGACCGTGCGTAGAGCTTCGATCACCAATTCGCGCGATGCGGCTACGAGCCCGGCCTCCATCGGCTCTCCCGCCCGGGCGGTAAAGTCCTGAAGGTCTTCCGGATTGGGCGGCTCCATGTGGCCGCCATAAGGTGGCATTCCATAACTCATCTCAAACCTTCCTCTCAACGCTCCGTGCTGATTTCCGTCTCGCCCTTGAGTGCGGCGTCCATCGTATGCCACGCAAGGGTCGCGCATTTCACGCGGACCGGGAATTGACGCACACCGGACAGGACCATCAATTTCTCGATATCCTCGTCATCGGAAAAATCGGCTTCCTCGTCGGTCGTGCACATTTCATGAAAACGTTTGTACAAGGCTTCGGCTGCCGCTTTCGTCTTGCCTTGCATGATCTCCGTCATCATCGAGGCGGAGGCGACCGAAATGGCGCATCCATTGCCGAGAAACGCCGCATCCTGGACGATATCGTTCTCGTCCACGCTGAGGTAGACGATCAAACGATCACCGCAAAGCGGGTTATGTCCCGTCGCCTCGCAATTGGCATTGTCGGGCTTGCGAAAATTTCGCGGGGCCTTGCCGTGATCCAGAATCACTTCCTGATACAATTCTCGTAGATCGTCGAGCATTAGCCGAATAACTCCTGAACGCTTTGAAGGGCGGCAACCAGCGTGTCAGCCTCTTCTCGGGTATTGTACATGCCAAACGACGCACGTGTCGTCGCCGGGACCCCCATGCGCTCCATCAACGGCTGGGCGCAATGATGCCCGGCGCGCACGCAAACTCCGGCGCGATCGATAATGGTGCTGATATCGTGGGGGTGGGCGCAATCCATGGTGAAGGAAATCACCGATGTCTTGCTGGGCGCGGTACCGATGATCCGCAAACCATCGATAGACGCGAGTTGCTGCGTCGCATAATTCAGCAAATCGTTTTCATGCGCCGCAATCCCGGGAAGTCCGACACCGCTCACATAATCGAGCGCAGCACCCAATCCGATAGCTTGCGCGATCGGCGGGGTTCCAGCTTCGAACTTAGCGGGCAAGCCCGCCCAGGTGCTCTTCTCCATTGTCACCGTGCTGATCATATCGCCACCGCCCAGGAACGGCGGCATGGCATCCAATAATTCAGCCTTACCGTATAATACACCAATGCCGGACGGGCCGTAGATCTTGTGGCCGGTAAAGGCATAGAAATCGCAGTCCAAATCCTGCACATCGACCGGCATATGCATAATTGCCTGCGCGCCGTCGACCATCAGCTTAGCGCCGTTATCATGCGCCAGTTTGGCCACTTCCTTGATCGGCACCACGGTTCCCATGACGTTGGAGACATGGGTCAGCGAGATGAGCTTCGTCTTCGGCGTGATCAGTTTCGCCAAATCCTCGATCCGAAATTCGCCATCGTCCGTACAGGAGACATATTTGAGGATCAACCCGCGCTCGTCGCGCATCAATTGCCACGGCACGATATTGGAGTGATGCTCCATGTCGGTGATGATGATCTCATCGCCCGGCTGCAAGACACGGCGCGCATAAGTGTAGGCCACCAAATTGATCGCTTCGGTCACGTTCTTTGTGAAGACGATCTCCTGCCGGCTTGCCGCGTTCAGGAACCGCTGCGTGATATCGCGCGATCCTTCGTAGCGTTCCGTCGCTTTCTCGCTCAGGTAATAAGCACCGCGATGGACGTTGGCGTATTCACGCTCGTATACGCTACTGACCGCGTCAATGACTTGCCGCGGCTTCTGCGCCGAAGCGCCATTGTCCAGAAAGGTCAGCCGTTCGCCATGCATCGTCTCGGAGAGGATCGGAAAATCCGCCCGGATGCGCTCGACATCATATGCCGCGCCGGGGTCTCTCAGAATTTGCGCCTCTGACATTTCACCCCTCCTGTCGCTGGCTGCGACCGGCGAGCCAGTTCGATATGATACTTCTGAAAGCTTCCCGCCGGTCTTCGTCGCCAATGACATCCAAACTATCTTCGAGAAAGGCCGCTACCAATAAATCGCGGGCTTCCGCTTCGTCGATACCGCGTGCGCGCAAATAGAAAAGCTGTTCTTCGTCCAGCTCACCTGAGGTCGCCCCATGGCTGCATTTCACGTCATCGGCGTAAATTTCCAGCTCAGGCTTCGAATCTATTTCCGCTCCTTCGGACAGCAACAGCGCTTTATTGAGTTGATGGCCGTCGGTCTTCTGCGCGCCTTTGCGCACCAAAATCTTGCCTTGGAAAACGCCGCGCGCATTGTCGTCCAACGCACCCTTGTAGACTTCGCGGGACGTACATTCCGGCGCCGCATGATCAACGAAGGTCGTGGTATCGATATGCTGATTACCGCGCCCCGCATAAGCGCCATAAAGATTACAATCAGCGCCGTTGCCGTTCAGAACCGCATGAATTTCATTCCGTACCAGGCGACCACCTACATGCAGGGTATAATTCTCATATCGCGCACGCGCTTCGAGCACGACCGACGCGGTCGCCACGTGATAGCCGTTCTCCGCTTCGTTCTGCAGTTTGCGATGGCGCAACAAGGCGTCTTCGT
>JABJCS010000243.1 GCA_018665505.1 Alphaproteobacteria bacterium | reverse complement strand
CGTGGTTCGACCGGGATGGATTGCTAAAAGTCGGACCCGCTAGCGCCGGGGCGAGTCCTGGCCCCGCGTGCTACGGCCAAGGGGGCGCGGAACCCACGGTCTCCGACGCTAATCTCGTCCTCGGGCGATTGTCACCGAGGGGCTTGCTCGACGGAGAGATGGCGCTCGATCCAACATTATCCGCTAGCGCGTTTAAGCCCATTGCAGATCAGCTTGGCTTTACGTTGGAAAAAACCGCGCATGGCGTGCTTGGGATCGTCTCTGCCAATATGGTTCGAGCGATACGCGCTGTCTCCGTCGAACGCGGACACGACCCGCGCGGATTCGCCTTGATGGCTCTCGGCGGCGCAGGGCCGCTTCACGCCGTCGATGTGGCGCGGACACTCGGCATCAGCACTGTGATCGTGCCACCAGCCCCTGGTATTCTCTGTGCACAAGGACTCGTCGTCTCCGACCTCAAAGAAGATTTCGTCATCAGCGATCGCATTCGCGTCGGGAATGAGGGCATCGTCGCCATCGGCACACATGTCCAAACTCTGATCGATCGCGCGCAGGATTGGTTCGCAAGCGAAGATATAGATGAGTCGGTGCGTTGGCTCGAATTGGTGTTCGACATGCGCTATGTCGGACAGAACTTCGAACTGCCCGTCCCCGTTGCCGACAGCGACGCGATGCGCGATGCGCGTTTCCGTATCGCGCCCGATGTATTGTCCCAATCGTTTTTCGAATCCCATGACCGCGCTTATGGCTATCACAACCCACAAGACCCGGTGGAAGCCGTTAATTTGCGGCTCACCGCATGGGGGCGTCTAAACCATCCTAAAACCGGGTCCGACGAGATTGCTGACGGAAACCCGACGCCCACCGAAACCCGCCCCGTCTATTTCAACGCCGGGGCTCCGGACGCCGCGGCCGTTTACCACCGCGCGGACTTATTGCCGGGCCATCGTATTGTTGGACCCGCCGTGATTGAGCAACTCGATTCGACCGCGCTGGTTTATCCGGGAGACACGGCAACCGTGGATGCCGCCCTCAACTTCATAATTGAGTTGTCGACATGACCGCACATCAAGACCTCGACCCGATCACCTTAGAGATCGTCTTCAACGCTCTCCGGTCGATTACCGACGAGACATTTATCGCACTGACGAAAAGCGCCTACTCCACCAACATCAAGGAACGCCGCGACCATTCAACGGCGATCTGCGATCTGGACGGTCGCTTGATCGTGCAAGCAGAGAACTCGCTACCGATCCATCTCGCTTCTATGACGGGCCTGATGGCGAGCCTGCTCGCCAAGTACGATCTGGCCGATATCGAGGAAGGCGACTTGTTCGTGGCCAATGATCCACATGTCGCGGGCGGCACACACTTGCCCGACATCAATCTGGCGATGCCCGTATTCGTCGACAACAAGCTCAGCGCCTTCGTTTGCAACATTGCCCATCATGCGGATGTCGGCGGCATGGCGCCCGGTTCCATGGCGGGCGGCATGTCGGAGATTTATCAAGAAGGTTTGCGCATTCCGGTCGTCAAACTATTCCGCCGCGGAAAACTGCAGGAAGACCTCTTCGAGATCCTGCTGCTCAATGTCCGCATTCCCGAAGAGCGGCGCGGCGACTATTATGCGCAGATCGCGGCATGCCGATTGGGGCGCAGGCGATTGTTGGAAGCGGCCGAAACATATTCCATGGACATGCTCCAAGCCGCCTTCGGCGAAATCATAGAGCGGACCGAACGGCGCATGCGCGAGGGCGTGGCCCAAATTCCGGATGGCACGTATCACTTCGAAGACGTGATGGACGATGACGGTTTGGGCACGTTAGATATCCCGATCAAAGTGAAGATCGATGTCGCAGGCGACCGCATCCATTTTGATTTTACCGGCACTTCGCCGCAGGTCGCGGGCAATATCAATGTCACGTTAAACGCGACGCAAGCCTCCGTCGCCTATTGCCTGAAGGCCCTGCTCGATCCGGAAATCCCCAACAACGAGGGCGTACTCGAGGTTTGCGAGATCGAATGCCCCAAAGGCACGCTCTTGAACTGCTCACCGCCGGCGCCGGTCGCCGCGCGCGCCAACACCAGCCAGCGGATCATCGATGTGGTGATCGGCGCATTGGCAGACGCCTTGCCGGAAGCCACGGTCGGTGCCGCCAACGGCGCAAATACCACCGCCGTCTTCTCCGGCACCGACCCTGTCACGGGAAAAGAATACCTATACCTAGAGACCCTCGGCGGTGGTTTTGGCGGGCGCAACGACCGTGATGGCAAGGATGGCGTGCAGGTGCATATTACAAACACGTCAAACCTTCCGGTCGAGGTCATCGAGATGGAATATCCACTGCGGGTCCTGAGCTACGGCCTGGTCGAGGATTCGGGTGGGGTGGGCAAATACCGGGGCGGCATGGGTCTGCGCCGCGAAATCACGCCAGTCGGACATGACTGCATTTTCAATGGTGCCGGAGAGCGGTTCAGCAACGAGCCTTGGGGAGTCTTCGG
>JABJCS010000242.1 GCA_018665505.1 Alphaproteobacteria bacterium | reverse complement strand
CTCGCGCTCAGTAAGGTTGGCCAGTTGGGTGAATCGCAGCAGACTGCCATCACGCTGGAGTGCGGATTGCAGAATGGCACTCTCGCGATCTTCGTCGCCCTTACCTTGATCGGGTCGCGAGAGATGATGGTGCCAGGCGCTATTTACAGCTTGTTAATGTTCCCGACTGCCGTCGCTTATGTACTCTATGTGGTCCAGCGGCGCCGTCGCGAGACCTAACGCCGGTCCACCAGCCGCGTGGCCTTCGCGTGTTTAGCCGGATCGTAAATATCGGATGCTGAGACGAAATCGATGCGGGGGCGGATGCGGGCTGCGGTTTGGGCTGCGTCCGTGACCGCCGCGATCAGATCGTCCCGGTCGGCGCGGGGGCTGGCGATACGGACGATCATTTCGTCCATGGAAAACGGATCGCTTTCGTCCTGGCGGGTCAGCACGACTTGAAACTCGTCGACGTCTTTGACCGCGGTCAGCGATTCGAGCAGCACGGTCGGGTTGATCAACATGCCTTTGACCTTCACCAGGTCCTTGGTCCGCACGATCGGCGGGACAACGCGGTCGCCGCCAAGACCACAATTCGGGCACGGCTCGTGGGTCAGGCTCACGACATCCCCCACCAGATAGCGGACCAGAGATGTGCCACGCCGATTGAGCTGGGTGATCGCGAGGGCACCGCGTTCGCCGTCGGGAAGGCGGCGGCCTGTATCGGGATCGACGACTTCCTGGAACAAAAGATCGGGCGCTGGATTGTGCCAATCGCTGTCTTCACGGCATTGCGCCATGCCGCCCGCCTCGGTCGAGCCGTAGCGGTCGAAGATGATCGGCTTCTCGACGCCGTGGGCGCGCAGGCGCTCGCGGATGTCTTCGCGCATCTCCGGCGTGCTGGCCTCACCGGTCACGCTGCACATGCGAACGCTCGAGAAATCGGCGCCGAGTTCCGTCGCTCGAATGATCGCCCGGCGCACAAAACTGGTGATGCCCCAAAGCACCGTCGCGCGGTGGCGTTCGACCATGCGGACGGCTTCGTCGAGTGAGCGATGCATGTTGAAATCGCCGAAGGGGGCGCCGACGAGAGCCGCCGTGATCGTCGCACCCGTTGCATAGGCGTTCATCGGTGAGCGCATGAAGGCTCCCATCGGTGCCGGTGTGAGCGGAAACAGATTCATCAGAACGTCGTCTTCACGGATGCCCGAGATTTCGCCTACGCGCTTCGCCAAACCCAGATAGGCGACGTAGTCGTGCGTGGTGACGTAAAGGGGCGTCGGGTCGCTGGTGGAGCCTGTCGTGTAGTTCACCTCCCACAACGTCCGCTGTTCAAGCGGTAGATCCGGACATCGGAGGCGAAAGGCTTCCGGATTATCCATCAGATCCTTTTTCGAGGTGAGCGGCAGGCGCTCTAGATCGTCGATGGTCTTCACCGTCGCCGGATCGACCCCATGCTCGGCCCAGCGCTGCTTGTAAAATTCATGACCCTGCGCACAGAGCGCAATTTGTTCAGCCACCAACTTGTTTTGGACTTCGCGGATTTTTTCGATCGGTTGGCGCAGAAAATCCGTCATCGGGCCATCGCTCCTTCGGTCTCACTCACCATATCGCGAAATACGTCGGCCGCCTTGGGGATGTCGTTGATGGCGCCGGCCGCTTGCCCAGTTGGGAAATTGGCAATCTCCGGCATGCCCACCGCCTTGGCGGGCGCGACGAGTTTTTCGACCCGCATGCGTTGCCACGGCATCGGCAACAGTTCGTTGTCGCGACCGTGCCAACGCGAGGTGAACTCGTTTTTCAAAACGCGGCTCGGTTTGCCCGTGTAACAACGCGACACGACAGTTCCATTCTCATCCGCCGTCAGAATGCCTTGCTTGTGGCTATCCGGCGCGGTGGCCTCCTCGGTGGCGATAAACCGTGTACCGATCCAGGCACCTTGCGCGCCGAGCATCATTCCGGCCGCGATGCCTCGCCCGTCGATGATGCCGCCCGCGGCCAGGACCGGGACGCTCACCGCGTCGACGACGCTCGGCACCAACACCATGGTCGTGACAGTGCCGACATGACCGCCCGCTTCCATACCTTGCGCGACAATGATGTCGACGCCCATCTGCTCCAGCCTCGGGGCGTGGCGGACGGCGCCCACCATCGACATGACCTTGGTGCCGACGGCGTGGCATTCCTCGACCAGCCAACGCGGCGTGCCGAGGGCTGAAACCATCAGCGGCACCTTCTCCTTGAGCGTCACTTCGACCTGCGCGCGCGCGAGATCGATGGTGAGCGGCGGCGGCGGGTTGCCTTTAAGCCCTTCCACCCTGGGCATCAGATCTTCGAGGAAATCGGGGAAAGGCGGTACTTCGCGGGCGGTCAGGTCCGCGGGAATGTCCCCCGGAATGAGCAGATCGACGCCGAACGGTTTGTCGGTGATTTCTCGTACCGCGCGGATTTCTGCGCGCAGCTGATCCGGGGTGCAGAAGGTGGCGCCGAGCACGCCGCAACCGCCCGCCGCCGAGATCGCCGCCGTCAGTGGTGCCATCGTGACACCGCCCATACCGGCAGCGAAGATCGGGTATTCGATTCCCAGCAGATCACAAATCGGGGTATGTAAGGTCATGGAACTTCTCCTTCAGCCGTCGCCGTCAATGCGGCGTTTG
>JABJCS010000241.1 GCA_018665505.1 Alphaproteobacteria bacterium | reverse complement strand
CGTCGCAATCGCCAACCGCAGCCCATGACCGTCGGTCTCGAACATCTCCAGCACCTCGAGATGCATAAGAAGATTAGCGGCGAACAGAAGCCCGACGGCGATGGTAATCGGCAAGTTCCGCCAATTCCGCCCGGCGACGATTTCGCGAACAATGACGGCGAGAAGGACGGGCAGAAACGCCAAATCGATCACGGATGCCGCAACGGGTCCGATCTCCGATGCGAGAAGCGTCGCCAAGCGGCCCGCGAGCCAAAGGGAGGCCAGCGCGATCAAGGCTCCACCCCGCAGTGGCAGACGTCCCGTCCAGTTCGGTATCGCCGTCAGCAAGAAACCCGCGAGTGACGCGATCACAATGCCGAAGATCATCTCATGCGCGTGCCATTGGGCAGGCGCGAACGCGGTCGGAAGGGTGAACCACCCGAGATACACCGGCATCCAAAGCGCGGAGGCGAAGAAAGCCCAGGCACCCGCGCCCAGAAAAAACGGCCGAAACCCCTGTGTGAACACGGGCGCTCCTTAAATTTTGCAAACGGGTGCATTGCATACCACAGGCTGATCGGTGCAACTACCGGGCTCTATGTCGCGGGCGATGCGCGATATTGAATACAGCCGATTATGTCTTCTCAAGGCCTAGATTCCCGCCTTCGCGGGAATGTCGGAGTGTTTTAATTTCCGTAACCGCCACAATATCGTCATTTCCGCCCCGCCTGCGCGAAGACAAGCTACAGCGGGAATCCAGCTCTGCGCTGTCCATACTAAAGACATGGAGAAACAGGGCTACGTCTACATTCTGGCAAGCGGCCGGAACGCGACACTTTATATCGGTGTTACGTCCGATTTGGTGAAACGCATCTACCAGCATCGGACGGGAACGACGCCCGGCTTTACGTCTCGATACGATGTAACACGCCTCGTCCACTACGAGATATTTGGAGATATGGATCGCGCTATTGCGCGTGAGAAGACTCTGAAGAAATGGCGGCGGGCTTGGAAATTGAAGTTGATCGAGCGGGAGAATCCGGATTGGCGGGATTTATATCCGGAGATTACTGGATTCCCGCTGTAGCCTGTCTTCGCGAAGGCGGGGCGGGAATGACGATGAAGTGAGGTATGAGAGTGGAGAATTAACAGCGGTATCAGGTGCAAACACCCGTCATTCCCGCGCAGGCGGGAATCCAGGTCAGGCCGCAAACACTCATTATTGAAATACAGCCCTATACCGGCTTATCTCCGCACACCGCCACCCGGTACCCGTGCCGTGTCTCCGGGAAATAGTCCCAAAGTGCGCGGTGTTGCGTACAGCGGTTGTCCCAGAACGCCACCGAATTATCGCGCCAGCGGAAGCGGCATTGGAATTCCGGAGTCGCTATATGCGCGTAGAGCATGGCCAGGATCGCGTCGCTCTCGGGTTTATTCAGCCCCTCAATATGGGTGGTGAAGACGGTGTTCACGAACAGTGCCTTCTTGCCCGAGACCGGGTGGGTACGGACGATGGGCTGTAATGCCTTCGGGTAGGTATCCTGCCCGTCTCGGAGCGCGCCCCGATGGCCATAGCGGGCCTTGTGGCGTTTCTCCGAGGAATGCCAGGCCTTGAGTCCACCCAGGAAGCTCTTCATCTCATCTGACAAGGCGTCATAGGCCGCGTACATGCTGGCAAACAGGGTATCCCCGCCCGGCTCCGGCACTTGGCGCAGGTGCAGGATGCTGCCCATCGGCGGTTCCTCATCAGCACTTACGTCCGTGTGCCATTGTTGGCCGCCAGAGACACTCGTCGAATTCTCATCCGCGTGAATGGTGACGACCTCTTCGTCGCCGTCGGTCGCAGGGGCGGCTGGATGGACGTGCAACTTGCCGAACAGACGGGCGAAGGTCTTGTGCTGCTCTAGGGTCATTTCCTGATCGCGGAAGAAGATCACCTGATGCGCGACCAGCGCGTCGTGGATTTCTTGGAACGTTTGATTGCCGAGCGGTTGCGAGAGGTCCACACCGGAGATCTCCGCTCCGATAACCGGGCTGAGCGGTGTCACAGCAATGCGTTCGTAGGTCATGGTTGTTCCTCTTCTTCGTGACCGCGTCACTAAACCGCCCGCCAGTGACAAATCGTCTAAATTATGATAGGGTGAAATCCGTTCTTTGACACGTGAATGATCGAAATTTCCGACCGCACGTCTCTCACGTCTAAATCAGCGGTATTGTAATACTGTGCATGGGGTTGTTTCGCGAAAAACATGATGGTTCGCGGTGGATCATCCTTCGACAGGCTCAGGATGAGGTCTTTTCGCGAAAGTTAACTGCTAGGCGGTTATATCCAGCAGACGTTCGCTCAACTCATCCTCAGTGCGGATGACGGCCGCATTGGCTTTGAAACTCGTCTCGGCTTGGCTCAGTTCTACCAAACCTTCAGTGCGGGCCAAGCTTGGGTCGGAGAGGGAAATCGTGTCCTGCACGTCAAGGGAACTGCCGCTCTTGACCTGTTTGGGCACATCGGCGGTGACAATTTTCTCAGCGGCCTTGCCGACGCGCTCGGCGCTTTGGGTGAGACCGCTAAGGGCGCTCGATAATACGGATGATACTGGCATTTCCTTCTCCTCATCACCACTCTAGGGAAAACGCGGCTCCTGACCAGTGATGGCGGTCACACTCGCACTTAAAGATTAACAAATGCTGAACAAGACCGAAGACACGTTCACCCTAGCCATCCCCGCTCTTGGGTGAGGAGCTGGCCCCGGCCGCTAATTTCCGCTCTCGGTAATAGACATACAGTCCCGACGAGACGATCACGGCCACACCCACCCAGGTGAGCGGATCAGGGAAATCGCCGAAGAAGATGAAGCCGAGTGTCGTCGCTCCCACGATCTCGACATATTGGAAGGGCGCTATCTGACCCGCTCCGATACGCCTAGTCGCCAAAGCCACAAAGACATGCCCCGCGGTTGCGATTGCCCCAAGCAGGAATAGTAATCCCCACTCTATTCCATTGGGCATCGCCACCGCTAAAAAGGGGAGGCCGGTCATCGGTCCGACCAGTAAGACCGGTGTCAGCGCCAGCGCACCGAAAACACCGACATAGAATTGCATGCCGATGGCGTTGGCCACGCTGCCGCCTCGCGCCAATTTACGAGTCAGCAGCATGTAAAGCGCGAAGCCGAAAGCCGCCAAGATCGGCAGCAACGCCGTGGCACCAAAGGCCGTGTAGCTCGGGCGCACGATCAGCATCGACCCGGCCAGTCCCACTAAGACCGCGCTGATCCGTCGCCAGCCGATCGGCTCGCCGAGGAAAACCGCCGATAACAACGTGAACATCAACGGGCTGACAAAGAAGATCGAGATCGCATCCGCGAGCGGCATGACCGATAATGCGGCGAAGAAGACGACGGTCACCGTCGCCATCAAGACCCCGCGCGCGATATGGGACCAGAGGTTTGGCCCGATCCGCAAACCGCCGTCCCGTAGCGCGAAAGGTAGGAGGAAGATCGCCTGTAGGACATGACGGACCCAGGCGACTTCTCCCGCCGAGATCGATCCGGACAGTCCTTTGGCGATGGCATCGATCCCCGGCAAAATCAGCATCGCCGAGACGATGAAGATCACGCCTTGGCGGAGATCGGTGGCGGAAGGTTGATGGGACCCGGTCATGGTCGGACAGTGCCGGGTCGCAAGGTAGGTGGCAATCGTTATTCGTTGCGCTCTACTCCGCCGCCTGCGCTACCGCGTCGGGGACACTGATCACCCCATCACGGATAAACCCGGAAACCTCAGCTTCCGAATATCCGAATTCCACCAAGACTTCCGAGCCGTGCTCGCCCAATCGAGGAGCCGCACGGCGCACAGACGTCGGGGACTTGGACAGTTTCACCGCCGGTCCCAATGTGTCGATCTTGCCGACGGAGGAGTGTTCGACCTCGACGATCATGCCGCGATGACGGGCTTGCTCGTTCTGGTGCATTTCGCCGGTGTCGAGAATCGGCCCTGACGGCAATCCAGCTTCCTCGAAAATCGGGCCCCATTCGGCCCGCGTCTTCAGGATGAAATGAGGTGCCAGGATATCCCGCACTTGGTCGAGATTAGCCATTCGTTCCGGAGTCTTCGCAAAGCGAGGGTCCTCGCCGAGCTCCTCCCGGCCGATGATCTTACAAAGGCGCTGCCAATGGCGGTCGCTCCCGGCGGATAAAGTCATCCAACCGTCGCTTGCCTTAAAGACTTCATAGGGCCCGTTCAGCGGGTGGACGTTGCCGAGTGCCTCCGGCGCCTTACCGGTTGCGACATATTGCGAGGACTGATGGAAGCTCGCCGCAATGCCGGATTCAAACAGCGAAGTATCGACGAACTGCCCTTCTCCCGTGTTGTTGCGGTGTTGGAGAGCGGCGAGAACTCCCATTGCGCCGAACATCCCCGTCATGACGTCGCAGATGGGTGCTCCGCTCTTGAGCGGTGGATGATCGGGGCCGTAGCCGGTCACGCTCATCAATCCGCTCATGCCCTGGGCAATTAGATCGACACCCGCGCGGTGCGAATACGGCCCGGTCGCGCCGAAGCCGGAGACCGCCAAATAAATCAAACTCGGGTTGATGTCCCTCAAGTCGTCATACCCAAGGCCGAGTTTTGGCATGGTCTCGCGCAGAAAATTCTCCACCAGAACATCCGAGCCTTTGACCATGCGACGGAAGATAGCTTTGCCTGCCTCATCCTTCAGGTCGATGGCGATGCCGCGCTTATTGCGGTTGATCATCATGAAGGAGGAGGATTCACCCTTGATTGGCGGGACGAAACGGCGCGTGCCGTCGCCCCCATCCGGGCGTTCGACTTTGATCACGTCGGCGCCGAAATCAGCCAGATGCATCGCGGCCGCCGGGCCCGCGAGATTGGCCGTCACATCCAGAACCTTAATGCCCGCGAGCGGGCCCTTCGCTTGCTCGGTCATATCCGTCACTCCCCTACTAAATTTCTTTGGAGAGTG
>JABJCS010000023.1 GCA_018665505.1 Alphaproteobacteria bacterium | reverse complement strand
TGAAATCACTGCCAAATGCCGGACGCCCCTTGGCGTCGACATTGCTTTTCGGATCGACCGGGGCTTGCTCTAGCATACGCTCCACATCGGCCCGCAATTCAGCCAATTCCTCCGCGCCCACCACACCTTCGAAGACATAGAAGCCCCGCTCCCAATAGGCGTCTAAAATATCTTGATCGAGCTTGCCGTCGGCACCGCGTTTTATCGGCCCACGATTGCGTATCTCATGGGCTCGACGAGTACCTTCGGCAATGTAGTCGGCCATTTCGCGTGCGTGCTCTTCGGCGGAGAGCGTCTTGTGGGGTGTAATATCGTTCATCGAACAGCTATCCTGTTACAAAGACGTTAAAGTGATTCTGGCGATACGCGAGAATTTGGCAAGACGTGACAATAACGGCGTTGACCTTGGGTCAGGTGCGCGCAAGATATTTACCATATAAGACGGGTAGAATTGGAGGACGAAAGAGATCTCCATTTCAAATATAACGAACTGCTGGCGATGACAATGGACCCGAACGAGATACACGACGCCGGCATCCTCCTGGACGCCCTCGAAAGTATGGAAGAGGCTTTTGTTGCCTATGACGCGGACGGCGGCTTGATCGTCTGCAACAAAGCCTTCCGCGAGATGTACAATTACACGCAAGAGCAAGCCCGACCGGGTGTGCATTTCCAGGAATTAGGCGAGATTGATGCCCGCCAAGGCAATGTCATCATCGGCGACGATATCGGCGTGGACTATCTGGAGCGCAAAAAATCCTACAGAGCATCGCTTACCGGATTTTTCACGGTGCAGCTCAAGGATGGCCGCTGGATCAGAACCAACGACCGCCGCATGGCAAATGGCGGTTTCGTCTCGGTCCAAGTCGACATCACCGAAGTGAAAAAATCCGAAGAAGAACTGCAATTGGCGAGACGCCAAGCCGAAGCCGCTAGCCAAGCCAAAACAGAGTTCCTCGCCACCATGAGCCACGAACTCCGCACACCGCTGACCTCTATCCACGGTTCGCTAGGCTTGCTCGCCGGTGGCGCTGTTGGCGAGCTGACACCGCACGCGCAAGAACTGACCGAAAACGCGCTCCGCAACAGCGAACGCTTGGGTGTGCTGGTCGACGACATCCTGGATATGAAGCGGGCCGAGGCCGGAACACTCGACTATTCCTTCATGCATCATGATCTCTCAAGGGTTTTGCGCCAGGCGGTCTCCACGACGATGGCCTATGCGGAACGGTTTGACGTCGGTTTCGTTTGGACCGAGATCTTGGACGAGGCTCCGGCAGTGCTGGACGAGCGCCGCATCTCGCAAGTTATGGTGAACCTACTCACCAATGCCGCCAAGTTCTCACACAAAGGTGGCCGGGTTGAGATCAGTCTCACGCTTGTCGACGACCGCTACCGGGTTTCTGTGAAGGATTACGGCAAGGGCATCCCATTGGATTTCCGCGAAAAGGTATTCGACACATTCGCCCAAGGCGACAATACCGACACCCGGCAGCCGGGCGGCACGGGCCTAGGCCTCAGCATCTCGAAGTCCATCGTCGAGCGTCACGGCGGCAAATTGAATTTCGAGTCTACGTTCGGCGAAGGCGCGCTGTTCTTCTTCGACCTGCCGACGGATGGGTGAGGAGAGAGAAAAACCGCTCCGTCCGATTAACTCCACTCCCCTTCCACATTTCGAGAGACGATTTGTTGTGAAGTGAATTTCGTGCCGCGCAATCCGGGCTCCGACGCGTTTCACGCACGGATGGGGTTCAATGAGGCAGGGCGTGCGGAACTAACGCCGGGGATTAAGACAGTACGTTATTTAATTCGAAAAGTATGAAAGCGCCCGTTTCCCCTCCCCCGCAAGCGGGAGAGGGTTAGGGTGGCGGCCAGGCTTGCCGCATCTGCCCCCGCATGGGAAAAATAATCGGCTGTTCATCGGGAGGATTTGAGCATTATGAGCGAGCGAGAATACGACGTCGTCATCGTCGGCGCGGGGTTTGCCGGGATGTATTTGCTGCACCGGATGCGCGGCCTCGGCATGAGCGCACGAGTGCTGGAAGCCGGAACCGATGTCGGCGGGACCTGGTATTGGAACCGCTATCCGGGTGCGCGCTGCGATGTCGAGAGCATGCAGTATTCCTATCAGTTCGACGATGATCTACAGCAGGAATGGTCGTGGTCCGAACGCTATTCCCCGCAACCCGAAATCCTCAACTATGCGCGCCACGTCGCGGAGCGTTACGACTTGCGCGGCGACATTCAATTTAATACCCGCGTGATGGCCGCGCGCTACGACGAGTCGACGTCCCGGTGGACGCTTGAAGCGGAGGATGGAAGCAAGACGACGGCACGCTTCTATGTGATGGCGACCGGCTGCCTCTCCGCCCCCAACTGGCCGAAGATCGACGGATTGGATGATTTTGACGGGCCAACCTATCACACTGCGTTATGGCCCCACGAAAAGGTGGATTTTACTGGCCAACGGGTCGCGGTAATCGGCACCGGTTCGTCCGCAATCCAATCAATCCCGCATGTCGCGCGGGAAGCCAAACAGGTCACGGTCTTCCAGCGGACGGCCAACTACGCCGTGCCCGCCCATAACGGATCGCTCGATCCTGATGTCGAGAAAAAGATCAAGGCGCATTACGCGGAAATGCGGGCGCGAGCGAAGACAACCGGCGGGGGCCTCGACGTGGTCTACAATCAAGGCTCGATCCACGACGCCACGCCGGAGGAACGCAACGCTGCATTCGAAAGTAACTGGCAACGCGGCGGCCTTGG
>JABJCS010000240.1 GCA_018665505.1 Alphaproteobacteria bacterium | reverse complement strand
GGAGAAGCAGGTCATTTCCGAGCGGACGTCGAAGAAGATGCGTAAGCTGATGCGGCTCGTTGTAGAGGAAGGCACCGGCGGCCGCGCCGACGCGCCTGGATATCTCGTTGGCGGCAAGACCGGGACGGCGGAGAAAAGCGGGTCAGGCGGCTATCGCCGCAAGGCATTATTATCATCTTTCGTTGGAACATTCCCGGCCGATGACCCGCGGTATGTGGTCTTTGCCCTGCTGGATGAACCCAAGGGCAACAAGAAAACACATGGATACGCGACCGGCGGCTGGGTCGCCGCACCGATCGTCGGGCGGGTCGTCCGCAGAATCGGACCGATCGCGGGTATCCGGCCATATGAAAACGAAGTGCCACCGATTCGCCGTGATTTGGCCATGGATCGGACTCCCGGGGCACGCACACTTGCGTCTTACTGAGCTACTGAATGGAGCTGACTTGAACCAAGCCACGGTTCTGGACGACGTAACGATCACAGGATTGACCGCGGATAGCCGCTCGGTCAGACCGGGATACCTTTTTGCCGCGATTCCGGGAACACAGCTCGACGGACGCGACTATATCGATGCGGCAGTACGCGCTGGTGCGGCGGCGGTTTTGGCCCCGCCGGACGTGACGGAAGAGCGTGTCTCCCCTGGTATTTCCCTCATCACCGCGGATAATCCGCGCCGCAGCCTGGCCCGTATGGCGGCCGCCTTTTACGGCAATAAGCCCGAAACCATCGCCGCTGTGACCGGCACCAACGGCAAGACTTCGGTCGCCTCCTTTGCCCGCCAAATTTGGAACGCCATGGGTCGGAAGGCCGCGAGCCTCGGTACCCTCGGCCTTGTGGGGCCGGGATTGGAAACCTCGGGCGGCTTGACCACGCCGGATGCGGTCGAACTGCACCGTCAACTTCATGAAATGGCCGAGGCCGGATTCCAGAGCGTAGCGCTCGAAGCATCGAGCCATGGTCTCGATCAATTCCGCCTCGAAGGCGTACCGATCCGTGCCGCCGCTTTTACGAATTTGACCCGCGATCATCTCGATTATCACGGCTCGATGAAGGACTACCGCGCCGCCAAGATGCGGTTGTTCCACGATTTGCTCATTCCGGGCGGCGCGATGGTCGTCAACGCGGAGACGCCGGAATACCCGGCCTTGATGCATTTGGCGCGTGAGCGCGGGTTCGAGCTACTCTCCTACGGGCTCGCCAAGGGCGATATCAAATGCCGGATCATGGAGCCGACCGAGGATGGTTGGCAATTGGTCTTGGACGTGCTCGGCACCGAACAAGCAGTAGCCTTTCCATTGATGGGATCGTTCCAAATCGAAAACGCGCTGGCGGCGTTGGGCCTCGTGATTGCCTGTGGCGGCGAATACGCTAAGGCTTGCGCCGCGTTGGAAATTTTGGAGGGCGTGCCGGGCCGAATGGAGACCGTCTCGCGCCTGCCGTCTGGCGCGCGGATCATTGTTGATTACGCCCACACGCCGGATGCGCTGCAAACCGTATTGGCCGCCGTCCGCCCGCATGTGGGGCGACGTTTGACCGTCGTCTTCGGATGCGGCGGCGACCGAGATAAGGGCAAGCGCCCGGAGATGGGCGCGGTCGCGGCGGAATTATCCGACGGTGTCGTCGTCACTGACGACAATCCGCGCCATGAAGACCCCGGCACCATCCGCAAGGAAATCTCGGCGGCGTGCCCCGGCTGCGTTGAAGTCGCGGGAAGATACGATGCGATCCGCGTCGCCACGTCCGAACTGTCGGAAGGCGATATTTTGATCGTTGCCGGCAAAGGACACGAGACCGGGCAGATCGTCGGTGATGAAGTGATCCCATTCTCGGACGCCGAAGTCGTGCGCGAATGCGCGCGTGAGGTCGCCCGATGACCGCGTATTTCCACATGTCGCTGGGAGGGCCCCATGCTCTATAACCTCCTGGTTCCGCTCGCCGATGAATACATCGTCTTCAACCTTTTCCGCTATCTGACCTTCCGCACCGGCGGCGCCATCATGACCGCGCTGCTGGTGAGCTTCGTTTTCGGCCCCACCATCATCAGTTGGCTGAAAACCGCGCAGAACGGCAATACACCAGTGCGCGAGGACGTTCCCGAAGGGCATTTAAAGAAGATTGGCACTCCGACGATGGGCGGGTTCCTCATCCTGCTGGCAATCTCGGTTAGCACCTTGTTGTGGGCCGATTTGCGCAACGGTTATGTATGGGTCGTCCTGCTCGTCACCATGGGCTTTGGCGCGGTTGGCTTCGCGGATGATTATCTCAAACTGACCGGTCATCGCTGGAAGGGACTGCCCGGCCGCCTGAAGCTGTTGTTTGAGGTTTTGATCGCCTCGGTCGCGGCCTACTGGGTCATGATGATTACCCCGGCACCGCTCGCTGACGGCCTCGCTATTCCTTTCTTCAAGAACGTGTTGCTCAATCTTGGTTGGTTCTTCATTCCCTTCGCCGTCTTCGTCATGGTGGGCGCTTCGAATGCGGTTAATCTGACCGACGGTCTCGATGGTCTCGCAATTGTGCCGGTGATGATCGCCGCCGCCTGTTTCGGGTTCATCGCTTATCTGGTCGGTAACAGCGTTTATTCGGGCTATCTGCAACTCAATTACGTGCTCGGCGTCGGTGAGTTAGCGGTCTTC
>JABJCS010000239.1 GCA_018665505.1 Alphaproteobacteria bacterium | reverse complement strand
TATGACGGTTGGTCGTTTTATGTCCATCAATGCGTGATTTTGACTCTCGACGAAGACCCGATTTGGTACGGCCGCCAGCAAGACGTCAACGGCGCCAAGCGTACCGTCTTCATGGATGACGCTCGGCTCGAATTCTATCCCGACCATTACGTGCAATCGACGGAGCGCCACCCGATGCAGCATTTGGCGGGCATCATCGAAGCGCGCGGTTGGCAGCGATGCCGGATCGGCGTCGAGATGGAGAATTATTATTATTCCGCGGCCGCCCATGCGGCTCTGTTGGACAAACTTCCAAACGCCCAGTTCGAAGACGCGACGGCGCTGGTGAATTGGCAACGGGCGGTCAAATCCGAACAGGAATTGATCTACATGCGCCGGGCCGGGCGAATCGTCGAGGAAATGCATCGCCGCATTTTGAATGTCGCGGCACCGGGGGTGCGGAAGTGCGATCTGGTCGCGGAAATCTATGACGCCGCCCTGAGGGGTGTGGACGGGTACGGCGGTGACTATCCCGCAATCGTGCCACTGGCGCCGTCTGGGGCCGATGCAGGAGCACCTCATCTGACATGGGATGAAAGGGAGATGCGATCCGGCGAAGGAACTTGTATCGAGATAGCCGGTTGCTATCGACGCTATCATGCACCGCTATCGCGCACGATCTATCTCGGCACGCCACCGGCGGAATTCATTGAGGCGGATAAGGCGGTCCTCGAGGGGATGGAAGCGGGATTGGAGGCGGCGCGCGCAGGCAATCGCTGCGAGGATATCGCCAATGCATTTTTCGCCGTGTTGAAAAAACACTACATCTTGAAAGACAATCGCACTGGATACCCCATCAGCCTCAGCTATCCGCCGGATTGGGGCGAGCACACCATGAGCCTGCGGCCCGGCGATACCACGGTCTTCAAGGCGGGAATGACCTTCCATTTCATGACCGGCTTGTGGATGGCGGATTGGGGCCTATCGACGACCGAGAGCATCATCATCACCGACGGTGCGCCCGAATGCTTGGCGAATGTCGAACGCAAATTGTTCGTGAAGGATTGATCCCAGGTTGACCCATGACGTCACGCCCTAGGTGAGTTCCGGTAATAGATATCACAAAGGGAATGCCATGACCGTCGACGAAATTCTCGCCAACTACAGCAAACTCGGCACTGAGATCATCGAGGCGATCTATACGGACAACTACCTTTCGATAGGCGGTACAGAGTCGACCGAATTCTTGGCGGAGCTGGCAGGCGTCACATCGAGCAGTCGGGTTCTGGATGTCGGGAGTGGTGTCGGGGGACCCTCTTTGCACTTGGCAGCGACCTATGGTTGCCGCGTGACGGGATTGGACTTGGTCGCACCAAATGTCCAGGAGGCGAACGAACGCGCGAAAGCAAGAGGCCTCGACCAACTCGCCGCGTTTGAGACCGGCGACGCCCTGGAGATGCCCTTCGAAGACAACAGCTTCGATGTCGTTTGGGGACAGGACGCCTGGTGCCACATGCCCGACAAAGAGAAGCTGATCGACGAAGTCACGCGCGTTCTGGCACCTGGCGGCGCCGTTGCCTTTACAGATTGGATCGAAACCGGTGAGATCGAAGGCAACGAGCGCAGCGAACTCCTTTCTGCGATGGCCGCACCAAACATCGCGAAGATAGACGACTATCGGGACTATCTCGAGGCGCGCGGCTGCACTGTCGTCGTTGGGGAAAACGTCAGCGCATTATTTACTTCACAATACCGTGACATCATGTCCGCGCTCGCCAAAATGGAGCGGACATTATCCGAAAAATTCAGCCCGAAAATTTATCAAATCATCGCAGAGCGGAACGGCTGTATTCTAAGAGGTTTCGAAAGCGGCGCACTTGGTGGCGGTAGGATCGTAGCTCAGAAATCTTGATACAAACGGGCCTCGTCGCACCCAATTCAATCGAATAGAGACTCCACAAAACCATTTGGTTACAATAGTTAACTGCTAACTTGGCGGAAAGGTTGCCGTCAGACTCTTTTCGTACACTCTGTGCGGGAAATCTGGCGGGAGATTATGATGCAGATTGACGCGTTCGTTCTGCAACGCAATATATTCCGCGCCGTATCGGAAGCGTCGGGCGGACGCATTCCGAAATTCTTCTCGGTGCGGATATTGGAAAATTATTTGCCATTTGCGGTTTTGAACCGTAATGGCCGCCCAGTTCGTGGAGGCTATGCTAATGGCTAAAATCAAACGCATGGAAGTTATCCGAGGCGTCTACTGTGTCGAAATCCCGGAAGCCGATCTCTATATGCTGTGCGGCTGCCCGGAAGATTCGGTCAAGCACCTGATGCAGCGCCGACTAATCGTCCCCACGGAACAAGACGGCGTACGCTTCGAGACCGGACCGAACGCCATTTTGCTCTCCGATGTAGCGCTCCAAAACGGTAAGTTTTGTAACCTCGCGGAATTCCCGGTCCTGCAGATGCTCTACAAGCAGGGCATGATCATTCCGGGACATCCTAACAATAAGGGTGAGAAGCCGCTCTTGATCGGCTCTCAAGAGCAAGTCGCCTCGCAGATGGAATATATCTATCGCGGCAATTACGGATTGGTCTCGAAGGAAGAAATGTTAGCGGCCGGAGAGACGCCAGAGAGTGCCGACGAACAAATGCGAATGAAACTAAAATTCGCATTCGGCCGAATTCTAAAAACCGAAGAACTTTTGAATCACTTGATCCTTGACGAAGATCCGATCGAAATCAAAAACGGCGTGACGCTCAAACGAACACGTACGAACGTTTTTCAGATTGCCTATGACAACGAGATTGTGACCGTCGACTTAACCGTCATTCGCGGTCGCAACGATCGTTCCGCCTACCCACTAGGCTTCAAAAGCATCGACAGAGATTATTTTTCGATTATCCATTCAGGCCAAGGCGATGGGTGGGATGTGAACCGTCCTTGCATGGCCAGTATCGTTGTCTTCCAAGGCAAGACTTATCTGATTGATGCGGGACCGAACATTTCCTATACGCTGACCGCGCTCGGCATCGGTGTTAACGAAATCGAAGGCATCTTCCACACTCATTGTCACGACGACCATTTCGCCGGATTGACGAGCCTGATGCGGACGGACAAACGCATCAAATATTATGCGACGCCATTGGTACGCGCCTCGGTATTCAAGAAACTTTCCTCTCTTCTGTCCACGGATGAAAACGTCATCCCAAGCTACTTCGACGTCGTCGACCTCAAGGCTGGCAAATGGAACGATATCGAGGGTCTTGAAATCCGGCCCATTATGTCACCACACCCTGTGGAAACCTGTGCCTATGTCTTCCGGACTTTCTGGGAGGGCAAATATCTAAGTTACGCACATTTGGCCGACATCCCATCGGTCGACGTACTTCAAGGCATGATAACCGACGACGATACCGTCCCCGGCATTTCTCAGAAAATGTATGACGAAACGTGGGCTGAATATCTAGACGAAGCGCAACTTAAGAAGATCGATATCGGCGGCGTTATGATCCACGGCGATGCTCTCGATTTCGAGGAAGACAGGTCGGGAAAGATCGTGCTGGCTCATCGCGTCGACCCGCTGACCAATAAACAGAAAGAAATCGGCTCCAGCGCCATGTTCGGCGTTGTCGACGCCTTGGTCCCGGATGAAACGGACAATTTGCGCCGCTTCTCATTTGAATTCCTGCGGGACTATTTTCCGGACATGGAACCCCGGTATCTGCGCACTCTGCTCAATCACCCGATGGTCGAGTTCACACCAGGTTCGATTATTTTGCGCAAAGGCCGCAAAGCGGAAGATGTCTTCCTGATTGTCACCGGAACGGTAGAAAAGATTCGCTCCGAGGACGACGTCTATAACGTCATTTCCGCCGGTGGTCTTATCGGCGAGTATTCCGGACTTCACGATGTTACTTCGAGTTCGACCTATCGGACGGTTAGCTATGTTCGGGCTCTGCAGCTCACGCATGATTCGTATTTCGGCTTCATCCGGAAAAACGGATTGGAAGCGGATATAATCAGGCTGTTCGAGAACCGGGAAGCGTTGGAGCAGACATGGTTGTTTGGCGAAACCATCTCACCGCCGGTCCAAAACAAGATCGCCAAATCCATGACGTTGAGGAAAGTAGAGAAAGGCGGCATCGTCCTGAACGATCTGCCTTCCGACTCCATCTTCATCCTCAATTCAGGTGAAATCGAACGTATTATCGATGGCGAAATCATCGAGACACTCAGCCCACGGACGATATTCGGCGAAGAACAAATCCTCCATGGGAAACCGCAGGAATGCGAGTTACGGACGACAGGCCCATGCGAGATTTATGAAGTGCCCGGAAGCGAAATTGTTAGCATTCCGATCGTCATGTGAAAGTTACTCGAAACCCATGAATTACGTTTGGCGGCCCAAGCCGGAGCGTTCGTTCGCTCGACACTTCCAGCCCATGGTAAGACAGGAACAGGTCCCGTCAAATCCAACCGCAAAGCACAGCCTTCGACGGAAACCGTCGCATCCGCATAAATTTACCCCACTATTGCGGGTAGGGATAACGCGCGAACAGTTCGGGTTTGAAATCCATACCGTGTCCCGGCCGGTCGGGCGGCGTCATCATGCCGCTGACCGGATTATTCGGCTCAATCCAGAGATGATCGTACCAGCCCATATATTCGAGCCAGGACGGATTAGGGATCGACGCCGTCAGATGAACGCTCAATTCCGGAAACATATGCCAAGCCATGGTCAACCCGGCCGCATGAGCATGCTCCGCAATGACCCGAAGTTCCGTATAACCGCCCCGCATGATATCCGGCTGTAGGATCGGCACTTTGCCACTAGAGTAGAACGGTTTGAAATCGTGATGGGTGAAGTTGTTCTCGCCTCCGACGACCGGCGTCTCGATAGCATCTGCAATAGCATGATACCCGTCGAAATCATCCGCCATTACAGGCTCTTCAAGCCAGGTGAGACGATAAGGGTCGATCCGCTTGCCGACCGATATGGCCTCTTCCACGGTCCAACCCTGGTTCACATCTACCATGATCTCGATATCGCTGCCGAGGGCCTCGCGCATATCGCGCACATTGGCGACATCCTCATCATGGGTGAACAAATGGGCGACCTGCATTTTAATGGCCTTGAAGCCCTCGCCCACAAACCGCTCGGCCTTCTCGATCATACCGTCATGACCCAGCCCTCGAAAACAACCGGATCCATAGACCGGCTGCGGGTCCGCCTTCCCATCCCAAAGTTGCCAGAGCGGTTTTCCTTCGTGCCGTCCCAATGCGTCCCACAATGCGATATCCAACGCGGACATCGCCATAACCGTAATACCCATCCGGCCTTGGATGAAGGTCCCTTGCCACATTTTGTGCCATAATGCTTCGACGTCGCGCGCATCTTCTCCCACCAGAAGCGGCTTCAGCATCTCTTCTACACACATCGCCAAAGTCCGCATGCCGCCCGCCAAAGGGTGTAGATGGCCGGTCCCAATCACGCCCGACGTGGTTTCCACCTCCACCACCAATAGGTCGATATTCGGCAGCGTCAGAAATCCCGTCTTTGGCGGATCGACGAAAGGAACGGAAAGCAAATGTGTGCGGATATCTTTAATAATCATGGGTATGCTCCGGGTGGGGTCCGCCGTTATCTTGCACTTGGTCGGTTGCGAGTCCAATCCAGGAAAATTCATCGGGCTTCACAATCGTGCGGTTCTATATAATTTAAGTATCAACATACTGAAGATTTTTCGAGCAACCGAATTTCAAGAGGAACCGCATGTCGGATCAACAGAATGCGTCATCAGTTGACGTTGTTATCGTAGGTGCTGGATTTTCCGGCCTCTATCTCCTGCACCGACTGCGCGGGCTAGGCTTCACAACACGAGTCTTCGAGCGTGGAGATGGTGTCGGCGGCACCTGGTATTGGAATCGCTATCCCGGCGCACGTTGCGATGTGGAGAGTATGCAGTATTCCTATTCCTTCGACGAAGATTTGCAGCGGGAATGGCATTGGCCGGAGAAATTCTCGGCCCAGCCGGATATTCTAGCTTATGCGAATCACGTCGCTGATCGATTCGACCTGCGTAAGGATATCGAATTCAATACAGAGGTGAAGGCAGCGCATTTTCATGAAGGCGCCCGGCGCTGGCACGTGGAGACAAATTCCGGCGAACGCGTGACCGCGCAACATTTCGTCATGGCGACAGGGTGCATCTCGACCGCGCAAACACCGGATATCGCAGGTCTCTCCGACTACCTAGGAAACACCTATCACACGGGCAATTGGCCGCACGAGAAGGTCGATTTTACCGGCCAGCGCATCGCAGTGATCGGCACGGGCTCGTCGGGTATACAATCGATTCCGGTACTGGCGGAAGAAGCGGCGCATGTCACCGTGTTCCAACGCACGCCAAACTACTCAATACCGTCGCAGAACGAGCCAATGACGCCGGACTACGAACAGTCCTGGAAAGAAGACTACGCCGCCAAGCGTGAGGAAATGCGCTATACGTCGCACGGCAGCCTAAAAGACCTGAACGACAAACCTGCCCTATCGGTGAGCGAAGAAGAACGCCAGGAGACCTACGCAAAACGTTGGGAGATCGGCGGCGCCGGATATCTCGGTTCCTTCAACAATCTTTTGACCGATCAAGAAGCCAACGACACGGCTTCCGAATTTGTACGCGAGCAGATTCGTCATACGGTGAAAGATCCAGAGACCGCCGAACTCCTCGCGCCAAAAACCTATCCCATCGGCACGAAACGTATTTGCATCGATACTCAATATTTCAAGACCTACAATCGCGACAATGTAGATCTCGTCGACATCAGCGGCGAGCCAATCGAACAATTCATGCCGAATGGTCTCGTGGCCAATGGCAAAGGCTACAAATTCGATAGTATCGTCTTCGCAACCGGCTTCGATGCCATGACAGGGACCCTCTTCAACGTCGACATTCGCGGACGGAGCGGACAGGCGCTGAAAGAAAAGTGGTATGCGGGTCCCCGCACCTATCTGGGCTTGATGACGGAAGCTTTCCCGAACCTGTTCATGATCACTGGGCCCGGCAGTCCATCGGTCAAAAGCAATATGATTATCTCTATCGAGCAACATGTGGATATGGTGACGGAGAGTATTTTGCATATGCGCGATCAAGGGCTCGACCTCATGGAGCCGGAATTGACGGCCGAAGACGAGTGGGTCGACCACGTCCAGGAAACCGCCAATAAAACCTTATTTCCGCGCGCCAATTCCTGGTATATGGGCGCGAACATTGCGGGTAAGCCGCGTCTGTTCATGCCTTATATCGGCGGTGTCGGCCGGTATCGGCGAACCTGCGAAGAGATCGTAGCCGATGGCTATAGAGGATTTCATTTCGAAGCGAAGACCGCGGCAGCGGCGGCCGAATGACCGACACATACAAATACCTGCTCTATGACGTCTCCGAAGGTATTGCATCGATTACATTGAACCGGCCGCCGGTGAATGCGATCCACGAGGCCATGACGGATGAATATTTTGAAGCACTGGAGCGGGCGGATAATGACGAGGATGTGAAGGTCATTATCCTCTCGGGAAAGGGCAAGGGCCTGTCGGCCGGCGCGGATCTAAAATACCTCCAAGCGTTCGGCACGGACGAGATGGCTAACTTTTTGGAAAAGTTCTACGTCGAACAAGTGCGGCGGGTTCGCGGCCTCTCGAAACCAATTATCGCATCCGTGCACGGCTACGCCCGAGAGGGGGCCTGTACCATGGCCTTCACCTGCGACATGGTCGTCGCGTCCGACGATTCGAGTTTCGGATATCCGGGCGTACCCAATCTAGCCGCGCCGCCGGGAATGCATGTCTGGCATCTCCAGAAACTGATCGGTCGCATGAGGGCAGCAGAGTTGATCCTGACCGGCGATCCCATCGACGCGTCGGAAGCCGGACGATTGGGATTGGTGACGAAAGTCGTTCCGCGGGCGGAATTGGAATCAGCGACCCGATCCTTGGCACTCAGATTGACCGCGATGT
>JABJCS010000022.1 GCA_018665505.1 Alphaproteobacteria bacterium | reverse complement strand
TTGGACGATCTCGCGCAGACGATGGAAATAGAAGGCCGCAGTCTTGCGGTTCACACCACATAAACTGGCAGCTGTCCGGGCCGTCGTGCCAGCAACAAAATGTTCGATCAGACGATCCTGCCTGTATCTGCTCAGACGGCGCTTGCGCATGGATACCATGATAACCTCTAATCTCGGTTATCTGGGACAGCCCCTTTTTCTATAAACACGAAACATCCAAAACCGCCGCACTCGGGAACTAGCCTATGAAACTGCCACATCACAATCGCTTCGACTATTCAGCCATCGTCGAACGTGCCGATTACTCCTGGCCCGATGGAAAGAGATTGGCGCTGCATGTCGCGACGAACCTTGAACATTTTGCATTTGGCGAGGGAATTGGCCACACACCGACGGAACCGGGCCCGCCGCCGGATCATCGAAATTACGCGTGGCGGGACTACGGGTTACGTGTCGGCATTTGGCGCATTCTCGATCTTCTTGATGAGCTCGAATTACCGGCCAGCCATCTGACCAATAGCGCCATTTACGATTACGCTCCGCAAATTATGGACCGGATTCGAATGCGAAATGACGAAATCGTTGGGCACGGTCGCACGAATTCAGAGCGACAAGCGGACTTTTCCGAGGCCGACGAAGCAACGTTGATTCGGGAAGCGACGGAAATCATCGGCAAACACGAAGGAATTCCACCGCGCGGCTGGATGAGTCCTTGGATATCCGAAAGTGACGTGACGGCAGATCTGCTGAAAGAGAACGACTATACCTACATCATGAATTGGCCATGCGACGACCAACCGTTCTGGATGCGGACACGCTCGGGCCCAATTTTACAGGTACCGTATCCAGTTGAAATCAACGACTCACCTGCGATGCTCAACCGTCGTCACACACCGTCCGACTTCGCGGAAATGGCAATGGACCAATTCGATGTTATGATCGAGCAATCGGAAAAACAGTCGCTCGTCATGGGTTTGGCACTCCATACGTTTGTCGTGGGCCAACCCTTTCGGTTCAAACATCTCCAACGCATTCTTGAGCATTTCGTCAATCACCCGAAACGGGATAAGATTTGGTTCGCGCGTCCTGGGGAAATCGCCGATCACGTGGCAAATTTGCCGCGCGGCATCGTACCCGGCAGCGAAGACCTACCCGAATAAATTTGAGGGCCATTGGCATGCGACAGGCTGCGAGATCACCCAAAGGCAAAACACCAAGAGTTTTCGACTCCACCCTGCGTGGCAAAAAGGCGTGGACACGAGATAGCCTTCAGAAGTCCGACTATCTCATCCCAATTCCCGGTGCCTGCCAGATGGAATTGAAGCAATTCATCGAGACATTGCGCGACAATCCATTGCAAACCGAGGTGCTTTCCCCAGCTGATTACGCCCTGCGTAAGACGACGGCCTTTATGACGCGCGTAAAGAAACGATTGGAAACCGGTGTCGGTTTCGCTGTCCTAGATCGCCTCTCTATCAAGACTTACGACAAGGATGAACTGAAGACGATCTATTGGATCTTGAGCTCGCTCATTGCCCGCCCCGTGGCACAGTCTTTCAGCGGCACCCTGATGTATGACGTCATCGATACCGGAAAGAAAAAAGGCCCAAAGGTACGGGCCGACGTGACAAGTGCCGAGTTAGATTTTCACACCGACTATAGCTACAACCAGCCACCACGATACTTCGGATTACAAGCACTCCGCACGGCAAAAAAGGGTGGGCGAAGCGGAGCGGTCAGTCTTCTGACGGCGCACAACGAGATGCTGCAGCGACATCCACGCCTACTCGAACGGCTTTATCGTCCGTTCTGGCTCAATCGATATGGCGAACATGCCCCCAATCTGCCAAATGCGAGTTCTCATCCCGTTTATACATATGACGGCACAGAACTTTGGGCCCGGTTCAACCCGCGCAACATTTATGCGGGCTACGATCTGGTCGAAGAAAAGTTGGACACCGAAGGGCAGGAAGCCGTTGAGGCTCTGCACGGAATACTGTCCGAACCGAAAATGCATACCAACTTCTATCTCGCCGCCGGGCAGACGATATATTTTCACAACGGCCATTGCGCCCATAGACGAACCGCATACGAAGATTATGACGACCTCGACAAACGCCGCCACATGATCAGAATTTTCCTACGCGATCAGGGTGCGCGAACCTATAACGGCTGATCGAAGCGGGACACTGCCGCCAATCCGCCTATATCAAAAATGAAGCCAACTAAGGCAACGAAACCAAGGACATCCGACATGGCCATAAACTTGTGCGAATCGTTCAGAGCAATGTTTTACACGCCCTTTTACCTTCCCTTCGCGCTCGGGACCTACGAGGCGGAAGGTGTCGACGTAACATTGAGCACGAGTCCCAGTCTGGATACCGTGGCGCAGCAATTGAGCGACGGTATCGCTGATGTGTATTGGGGGGGACCCATGCGGATCATGGTCATGCGGGACAAGAATCGCGAACCGGAAATATTGGGCTTTTCGGAAGCTATTACACGGGATCCATTTTTCCTGATCGGCAAAGAACCAAACCCAAATTTCAATCTGAAGGACCTGTCGGATATTCGCTTTGCCAGCGTGTCCGAAGTCCCGACGCCCTGGATGTGCCTGCAGGAAGATTTGCGGCGCGCCGGAATTGACCCTGCCAGCCTCAATCGGGTGGCTGATAGGACAATGCCTGGAAATGTTGCGGCTTTGGCGGCAGGAGATGCGGATGTCGTACAGCTGTTCCAACCGTTCGCAGAACAGGTCTTAACCGAGAATGCCGGGCATATTTGGTATGCGCAAGCAACCCGCGGATACTGCACATATACAACGCTTTACGCGACGAAGGCGATGATCGCGACACGCAGTGATGACCTGCATCGGATGACCCGGGCAATGTATCGATGCCAGAAATGGCTTCACAGTGTTCCGGCCTCCGAAATTGCATCAGCAGTGGCGCAATTTTTCCCCGACATCGATCCGGCAATACTTGCGGCAGCGGCTCAGCGCTATATTGAGCTTGGCGTTTGGGGCAAAGACCCCCACTTGCCGCGCGAAGGCTTCGAGCGGTTGCGAGATTCGCTCGTCTCCGGCGGGCTAATCAGTCACCGGCCGGAATTCGAAGACTGCGTCGACAACACATTTGCCGATGCGGTTATCGCGGAAGATCCGCCGTCGGCATAACCTTACCATCGCACCAAATTCGCCAAACACGCCGAAGCTCGGCCTCAAGAAATCGGTTATAGCGTTGCTCATCCATGATGGGCGACGCTTTCATACGCTCTCGTAGTCCACTGCGTATGTCATCTAATCGAATGATATTGCTTGCGAGGTCGACGGCAATGTCCACAAACTCGTCAACGTTCTTCGCAATAAGCTCAGGTAATCCAATATTAGTAAGGTGCATCAGACCTGTACGTGAAAATTGCGTTTCGCCAGAAATTGTCACCACAGGCACTCCCATCCACAGCGCGTCACATGTCGTTGTGCCGCCGGAGGCATAGATCGGGTCCAGACAAATATCCAGATTAAGATACGGCGTATATGGGTCCGGCGATCGGCCAAATCGATCGATACGCGAAGGATCAACCCCATGGGCCGCGAATCGATCCAAAATGCCAACCGATTCGGGACGATCGAATTCCAGCCACTTCAGTTCCAAACGAGAATTCGGCACCTCTTGCAGAATTCTCGCCCATACGGAAACAGTCAGATCATTAAGCTTGATTGCGTTATTAAAGCTGCCGAAGGTCACGTAACCATTTCCGACTGCCGGCGGCTGCGCTGCCGGCGACACATCTCCTTCGAGTGGGCGATAGCAAAAATGCGTTTCGGGTAGGCGAATAATCTCTTCGGAATGAAATGCTTCGACCGACGGTAGCGCAACCTGTCTGTCCAGCAAACGATAGTCGATCGCCGACAAACCTGTGGTATTCGGATATAATGCCGTTCCTATTTGCACCGGTGCCGGTTTACGAGCCGCGACCAACAGCCTATTCCCCGACATATGGCCCGCCCCTTCAATCAAAATATCGATCCCATCCGATCGAATTTGCTCCACGATACGTTCATCACTCCAATTGTATACGTGATGAAAGTGGTCAGAAGATTTCTCGAATTTCGACGTCCACGCGTCTTTTAAAATATAATTGTAATAACACGTGACGTCGAAATGCTCGCGGTCGAGGCCTTCTACAATGGGAAGGTAGAAATGACCGCCTGGGTGAATTCGCAAATCGGGAGACATAAGACCGACGCGAAGCCGTCGTTCGGGATCGGCAATGTTGATATGTTTCGGAATTTCGGACACGAGCGGCTGAGCGTGCAAAGTTTCAAATTTCAAATGCTCTGAAAATACATCCTCTGGATTCTCATCCACTTTGAAACATAGACAAAACAGGTAATTCGATCGTGCCAAATGCATCGACGGATCTAGTTCGATCGCTCGACCAAATGCCCATATCGCGGCTTCCATTTTCCCTTGGTCTTTAAGAACAATCCCAAGATTCGAGTGAACCATGGCATTCTCTGGAGCAACCTTGGCGGCGGCTTCATAAAACTCGCCTGCAGCCGCAATCTCCAATCGCTCTCTGTGAATATTCCCGAGATTGATCAGAGCGTCCGCATTCACGGGATCGAGATCAAGTACCTTGCGGTAGCAGCCAGCCGCAGCGTCTTGGTGCCCTTGTGAAAGATAAATATTGCCGAGCAAGAAATGCGCATGCGCGAATGTGGGGTCTATTCCCAACGCCTGACCACATGCTGCGGCGGCCCCCTCGTAATCTAATTCATCGAGGCGCATGAGCGCCAGATTTAGTAACGGTTCCGCCAAGTTTTTGTCTAACGAAACCGCCTTATTTGCCGCCACCTCAGCATTTGCGAAATCCCGCAGATCATATTTTAATCCCGATAGGGCAGACCACCAATCAGCTCGATCCGGGGACGCACTCAATAAGCGTTCATACAGCGCCGTTGCTTCCGCCGTTTCACCCTGCGCTAAAAAGATTTTCGCTAATGCCTCTATGTTCCGATCTGATTCGGGCTGAAAGTCGACACTTTTTTGCAACGCGTATTTTGCATCCGATCCTCTGCCGTCCGACAACGCGATAGCACCCTTCAGATACCAAGCATCATCATTGTCAGGTTCCAGGGATAATACTTCATCGCACAAAATTTCGGCTTCGCGTAGACGATCGCGCTCAATCTGCTCCACGGCCTGCGCCAACATTTTCGAAACGATCAACAAGAGCGGTTTTCCTTGATTGCCGGGTCAATCAGCAGGACATCTAACTCCCCAAAATGGGGGAGCATTCATCTCCAAATTCAACGCGGTTCAACCAACAGCAAACAAGCACTCCGGTAAACAGCAAATTCTCGCGCCGGATTTCGGATGAACTCTCGCAGTTTAATGACAAACAACATTGATCGAAACGATCACAAATCAGACGACTTGCGTCACCTCAACCAATATCTCGCCCACCTCTCGCTTCATCACATCCAATAACTGCGCCTATTCGCCCACGGCACCAAATACCTCTGTGGCGACAGAACCGGTCTCGCTCGCTCCTTGCGTAACTAGAATAATATTTAATGAAACCCTCTGAGTACTCGTCGAGGCTTCAGCTACATTACGGGCTATCTCATGCGTTGCCTGGCGCTGGAATACATCGTTTCAGTAGGTCACACGGCCATTCAATCGGTCTTACTATCGATCAACTCGTCCTGATCGAACAGGCGCTCCGTTCCAGTTTCATTTACATCGTTGCTCATATTCCGACGTCCGCTCTGTCCGCCAACGCAATCTGCGTTCGACAGAGCACTTAATCGGTCAAAGCCTCTAGCGTCCCTGACCAAACCAATGTTCGTTAAGCACTTTCACGGATGACCATAATCGAATGGTTAATCGATCCTATATCTAATTGATATTTATAATTAAAGGGGCTGTCCCAGATAACCGAGATTAGAGGTTATCATGGTATCCATGCGCAAGAGCCGTCTGAGCAGATACAGGCAGGATCGTCTGATCGAACATTTTGTTGCTGGCACGACGGCCCGGACAGCTGCCAGTTTATGT
>JABJCS010000238.1 GCA_018665505.1 Alphaproteobacteria bacterium | reverse complement strand
CGGCATATCGAAGAATGCGTAGTTTGCGTTGAATCTCACGCTGCTCGTTGTTCATGAACATCTTCTCCCTTCCAAAATTAAGAAGCCAATGAAAATGTTCCGCGAGTACCGACATATCTACAAGGGCGACATTGGCAGGCCAGCCGGACGGTGGGAGGCGCCCCGATCTTTTCAAGCAATTCCTGCTCTGCCGGTCCCGGCTCATCCATGAAACGGATACCATAAGCAATCCGTACTCGGCAGGTCGAGCAGCGGCCTCTGCCGCCACAAACAGCGGCATGGGGTACAGCATTAGCGCGGCTAATTTCCAGCAGCGTCGGTCCCGGGCTCGAACGCACCGTGCGACCATCCGCATAGGTGATGTTGAGCATACCCGAGCGATTTTGAATGAATGTCCGTAACGGTCGACCGCAAAACGCGATTGCCGCGATAATAATAAATACCGTCAAGGAGATTGATTTAACTTCGGCTATGAGGGCTGCTTCCGCCGCGTCGGGCCAATTGGTATCGAGCTTGAGGGTAGCGAGCCATTGAGCATCCGCTTCCAACTGCTCCATAAACCGACCGCCCGCATAAAACCCCAACAATGAGAGGGTTGGGATAAGAATGGCCAACACGAACCAAACGTTCTGAGTGTGGCGGTACCATTCCTTCATCCGCAGCCAGTAGTGCAAGCCAATACATGAATGAATCCAAACCAACAGCAGTAGAATCGTTTGGTTCCATCCGGAATTCGGCCACAGCTTCACGAATTCATAGACATAGTTATCGTCGACACCGAGCACTTCATGCGCAAACCGCGTGTTAACGATATGCCCTAGTAAGATAAACGGTATGGCGAGACCCAACCCCAAACGAATTGCCTCCCATAGCGGCATTTTCAGCGTGTAACGTTGATAAATTTTTAGCAGCGCCAAAGCGATATGCGCCAACAAGGCGCCATATAACACCACACCACCGACGGGGTTCCGCCATACAAGCGTACGCCACTCCTGCACCGCCATCGTCGCCTCGATCGAGATCAATCCGAAGGCGTGATTGATGAAATGAGTGAGTGCGAATACGAAAAGCACCAATCCGGAATAAAGCCGAATCTGGTGCATCAGATTGCCGTTGATCATGCGTCCGTCTCCCCGACCCGGAAGCCATGATTCCGGGAACGACGAAACTTACCCTTAAACAATGGGAAGGCCAATAATGAGGCGGCGCCAATCGGACGCCGCCCAAGTCTGGGTATCTGCTCGAACTAGTTCTTTCTCACCTCAATTTTCTTAGGTTGAGGGGCTTTGGACGACCGTTTAGCGATCTTAATCGTCAGAACACCATCGACGAAATCCGCAGCAATATCTTCTTCATCTACATCTTCCGGCAATCGGAAAGATCGATGAAACGAGCCGAAACGCCGCTCCGAGAAATAATAGGTTTTCCCGGTCTCCTCTCGTTCGAACCGTTTTTCTCCTTTTACGACCAACACATTATCATGCAGCTCGACGTCGACATCTTCGCCCGCTACACCGGGTAACTCGACATTGATCTCATAGACGTCATCTATCGACGATGCGTCGGCCGATGGCGCAAAGAAGTTCGCGACCTTCTCGCCAGCGTTCCGGAGCGGGTCCAACACATGTGGCCAAAAGCCGGTTTCATGCCCAGCCGCCGTATGGGATTTTTCAACCATTGCATGCCTCCATTTCAAGAATGACTATCCTGAAATCAAGGATAATGCCGGACACAAATCACGTCATTGAGGCGGATCAATTATCGGTGGGCTTCATTTCCATAAAAGCCTCCAGCGGCACCCATGTGTCTGCGGTAAAGAGACAATTAGCGGTCGGCGAACAATTCCACCACGGCCATCGGCGTCATGGGAGTTTCACCCACTCGAACTCCAAAGGGAGAGAGTGCATCTTCGATGGCTGAGATAATGCACGCCGCCGCTGGAACAGTGCCGCTCTCTCCGGTTCCCTTAACGCCAAGGGGATTCAGCGGTGTCGGTGATTCCATGTGGAAGATCTCGATGCGCGGTATTTCCGGCGCCGTCGGCAGCAGATATTCTCCATAATTCGCGGTGAGCGGCTGTCCGTCGAGGTCATAGACCATGCGTTCCATCAGCGCATTGCCGATCCCATGCGCGACACCGCCAATTATTTGACCTTCCACTAAGGTCGGATTGATCATGTGACCGCAATCATGAACAACCACATAACGCACGATCTCCATGGCTCCGGTTTCGGGGTCGACCAGAACTTCGCAGGCATGGCTGCCGTTGCAGTAGGAAATGCTATCGACTTCGAAATTGATCCGTGACTCTAATCCTGGCGGCAAGCCACCGGGAATTGCGTAACCCGGCTGACCCGCAAGCGCCGTCGCGACATTACCGATCGGAATTGATCGATCCGATCCCTTTATCCGCACGTCACCGGCAACGATCTCCAAATCGCCAACAGCGGCTTCCAGCATATGCGACGCGGCCTTTAGTACCTTCACACGTACTTCCTGCGCAGCTACGGAAACGGACGATCCGGCCGTAACCGCTTGACGGCTCGCAAAGGCGCCGAGCCCGTAGGGCACAACTGCCGTATCTCCCATCGATACTTTCACATCCGAAAGCGCCACGCCGATTTCCCCCGCCGCGATTTGCGCCAGCGCCGTCTCGACGCCCTGCCCCTGAGAGGTCGCACCAGTCTCGACCGTCACCACGCCAGAGGGGCCAATGCGCACTACAGCTGATTCGAATGGTCCCCGCCCCGTCCCTTCAACATAATTCGCAAGCCCAAACCCTAGATACTTCCCTTCCGTGCGGGCTGCTTCACGCCGAGCCTCAAACCCCTCATAGGAGGATTTTTCCAACACCATTGCTTGGGCGCCCGGATAATCCCCACTGTCATAGGTCATCGCCTTGCCGTCTCGGGTGACCACCGGTGTCGCATAAGGCATCTCATCGGCGGCGATAAAATTGCGCCGCCGTACTTCCGCGCGATCCAACTTGAGCTCGCCGGCAACCCGGTCCAGCAGGCGTTCCATGACAAACGTGCCTTGCGGTCGACCGGCCCCCCGCGTCGGGGTCGCCGGGATTAGGTTGGTCAGTGCCATTCGTACCTTGAGGTCATAGTTCGGCAGCTTGTACGGCCCCAAGAGATTACTTGTTGAATTCTGTGCCAGCGCCAAACCATAGGGCGTATAGGCGCCATGATCGTGCACCAAGTCTCCCCGAATACCGATCAAGCAGCCTTTCTCATCAACCGCGACTTCAACATTCCAAAACTGGTCGCGTTCCTGAGTTGTCGCCGTGAAATGCTCGCGGCGATCTTCTATCCACTTTACCGGTCGCTTCAACAATTTTGACGCCAAAGGTACGGAGACTTCTTCCGAATAAAAAACGAACTTCGGCCCGAATCCACCTCCGACATCGGGCGGTACCACTCGGACATCTGCCTCCGCCATGCCAAGGCATCGGGTCAATATCATCTGCGCCCGGTGCGGCATTTGCGTAGCATTCCAGACAGTGAGATGCCTGCGCGACGGATCGTAATCGGCAACAAGCGCCCGGCACTCCATGGCATGGCCGCCACCTTTGTGGATTTGGATCTCTTCCTTGAAGACATGTGGTGCCATCACAAACGCCGCATCAGAGTCGCCGTATGTCACGTCAAAAGCAGCTACTAAATTGTCTGCGACGTCGGCACGTACTTGTGGTGCACCCGTCGCCAAGGCGGCCCGTGGATCGACACAGGCCGGAAGCGGATCATAATCGACCCAAACGATGCCGGCGGCATCTTCGGCCACCTGCTTGCTCTCCGCGATTACCAATGCGACAGGGTCACCCACATGGCACACTTCGTTCTTCGCCAATACATAAGGGTCGATACGGTGACGGATGGCCGGTGCCGGCATTTCGACCGGCACGCGCTCACCGGTTAAATGCGGCAACAGGTCGGCGAGCGTGTAGATCGCCACAACGCCGTCCAGAGTCAGCGCTTGCGCCGTATCAATCCCGGTGATCCGTGCGTGCGCCAAAGGGCTGCGCACGAAATGGGCGTGCAGCATGCCGGGCAACTGAATGTCGTCCGCAAACCGACCGTCACCCCGCAATAGTGCCGGGTCTTCTTTCCGTTTAATTCGTTGGCCGAACATTCAGACGATCAGGGCGCCCGTTTCAGGCATTCAATGAAGATGTCCAATGCTTCGTCGGTGAAAGCCCACATATTGGCTTCACGATCCGCCGACGCAGTCTCCAAGGTCCGGACGTCGCACACCGGTCCGTCCACCGCGACACAAGTGTGCCCCGCATCATCGCCATAGCTGTTGCCGGTCGGCCCGGAAGCCCCGGTCTCGGCCAAGCCCCAAGTCGCGCTCAACCTCTCCCGCATGCTCTTCGCCAGCAGGCTCGCATAGGGCTCGCTGGATGACCGCACGCCGGGGTGATCTTTAAAGTCGATCTCCGTGAGACGTTTGCGCGCCCGGTGCGTATAAATGACACCACCGCCCATGAAATATTTGGACGCCCCCGGCACCGCGAGCAACGAGGCCGAGACCAATCCGCCCGCCGAACTCTCGCCGACGGCCACCGTCTCACCACGCGCCACTAATAATTTCGCGATTTCCGCCGTCTTGGTGGTTAGCTCCATCTCTTCCTCCAATCTCATATGCCGTATTGGATATAGGTCGTTGCCTATATCCGGTTAGAAGCTCAGCTCCGCGCTGTTTGCAGTGTGGTTTCCGCAAACAGGTCTTCCGGTTTGAGACCGGGTTCAGTCAGGCTTTGTTCCGCCGAATATCGAATGAGCGCCTCGATCGCCGTCCGATTATCCTCGACCCCGTATGACCAAACATCCAGCCCCATGAGTTCCCGCGTCTCTTCCAGCTCTGCGGTGACCCACGGGAGCGATACCTTCAACGCGCCCTGAGCTTCCAAATCCGTAAATGCCAAGTCCTTTGAGTGCCGGAATGCCTTATAGAGATTTGCCGGTAGCCATGGATACTTGGCTGCGAGTGATTTTTTCACACCCAATATATGCATGATTGGGAAAATGCCGGAGCGGCGAAAGTAATCCTGTTCCGCCGCGCGGAAATTAGGCCAGAGACAGTCTACATTAGCGGCACCTCGCTGCAAACACCACGGAACCGGGGGACAGATCACTGCGTCGAGTTCACCCGATTCCAACATACCCGAGAGCGTCTGACCGGGACCGATACGTTGACAGTCAAATTTGTCAGGCAAATTGATCGGCGTGCGTTCTTCGCGACCGGTTTCTTCAAGGCCGCCGGTTCGCCAGGCAACCTCCCAGGGCTCAATGCCGAATTCGTCTTTCAGAATACCGCGCTGCCATACCGCTGCGGTCATCTGGTATTCCGGCACGCCGATAGTCTTGCCTTTCAGGTCAGCACCGGTCTCGATGCCGCGATCCGTCCGGATATAGAACCCGGAATGTCGGAAGACGCGAGAGAGGAAAACGGGGATACCGAGATACTGCGCGTCGCCGCGTTGTGTCTGCAACATATGGGTCGAGAAAGAGAGTTCTGTCACATCGAATTCCGCGTAGCGGACAGCGCGAAAGAACAGCTCTTCTGGCAGCATATTTAGATAGGTGACATCACACCCATCCACCTTGACCCTGCCGTCCTTCACAGCACGGGTCCGGTCGTAGTCGTTCGTCGCGATGCTGATTTTCAAATCACCCATGGCCTATCTCCTATGCGTCAAATATGCCGCGGCCATCCGGTACGGCCAGTAAGTTCAATCGGTCCGCGACCGGGGTCAAACCCAAGAGGGCACCCGGCCCCAAGTCCGCCACACAACCTGCCGTTTCGACAAACCGCCGCCTCTCCTCATCACCGACCGCATATGCGGCAAGCGTTTCGAACTTTCCGATGTAATTCTCCCGCACAAAGGGCCGAGCCCCTGCCGGATGCGCGTCGGCGACGGCGATTTCATCTACCAACACGCGCCCGTCTTGCAGGGTAATTTCTACCCGCCCACCGAACGCTTTCTTCTTTGGATCGGGATCGTGGTAGCGGGCTTCCCAGTCCGCATCGAACCACGTCTCCACCTTGCGCCACAGTGCCACCGTTCCCGGTCTATG
>JABJCS010000237.1 GCA_018665505.1 Alphaproteobacteria bacterium | reverse complement strand
TATCTTATATGGATTGGTATCCCCTAGGGGAGTCGAACCCCTGTTTCCGGCGTGAGAGGCCAGCGTCCTAGGCCACTAGACGAAGGGGACATCGTGGCTGGAGGCGTGTTATTTAGCGCTTGTCGGACTGGAGATCAACCGAATTTCAGCCCCGCCGCACGTACTGTGACCTCAAGACGGGTCGACAGGCCCGGTCAAGGTCAGCACTATAGAAGAAATCGTGCGAGGAGAGCGACATTGATCCACTACGCGGCGGCGCGTACCGGCAACCCAATCTTGTATCGTCTCATTCCGCTTCTGGTCGTCTGCAGTGCGTGGCTTTGGACGCCCTTGGCCGCGGCGCAGACTTGCGATTACCCGGCAACAGGTAAGTCCGTCACTTACGCCGCACCACCGGACGGCACCAAGATTACTTTCGAGGACGTCACCTTGCGCGCGAAGACCGAACAGACTCGGCGCGAGCTGGCATTCACCGCGAGCGGCGGCACGCCTGCGGAGACTGAATGGACGATCCATATGGCAAGCGGGCAGGCCATCGCCGTGCGCACCTTCCTCGGCCTATTACAGACCGCAAACTCCAGCGGCACCGCCAGCGAATTCGACCGTAATCGCTATGCCGATCTTTGGCCGCTCGACACGGGCAAATCGGTCGAGCTTCCGATGACCACGATTACCCAGAGTGGCACGCAATATACTTCGACCCTCTCGCTCTGCGTGCGTCGCTACGAAAATTTAAAATTACCGTCGGGTAACTTCGAGACCATAGTCATCGATGCCCACCGTCAAATCACATCGGGCGGCGAAGCCCTGCCCTTCGATGAGGTCTACACGCGGTATTGGTACGTCCCGCAATTCGGCACCTACTTGCAACGGGTACGCGCAATGTACCGGCAGCGCAGGGAAGTGTTGAAACAGACGCGCCGAGCCCTCAGCGTCTCGGGCGGTTAGTCTTAACCTCGTCTAGACGGCCAGCCGCCGGGCTGCCGCCAAAAACGCGTCTACATGGGCCGGGTCCGTATCGAAGGCTGTCACCAGGCGCACCAAGGTCCCTTCCGGCTCCCACCGGTAAAACATAAATCCGTCTGCGAGCAGACCTTCGATCATCGCCACTGGCAAGCGCGCGAACAGCTCGTTGGCTTGCACCGGAAATTCAAAGGTAACGCCGTCAAGTGCGGCTAGGCCAGCCGCCATACGCGCCGCCATCGCGTTGGCGTGACGCGCGTTGCGCCGCCACAAATCATCTTCCAGATAGGCGCCGAATTGTGCGGACAGAAATCGCAATTTCGAAAACAAATGCCCGGCACGCTTGCGCCGATAGCCTGCTTCCCGGGCCAATTCTCGATCGAAGAACAATATGGCCTCGGCGCAGAGTGCCCCGTTTTTCGTGGCACCGAAAGAAAGCGCATCGACACCGATCCGGTGGCTTGCTTCGGCGGGCGAACAACCGAGCGCCTCGACTGCGTTGGCGAAACGGGCGCCATCCATGTGTAGTTTCAAACGGTGCGCACGGCAGATTTCGGCGATGGCCGCCAGTTTGTCGAGCGTGTAGAGCGTGCCCGCTTCCGTCACCTGGGTGACGCTGACCGCGGCGGGTTGCGTGTGATGGACCACGCCAGCCCCGGTGATCGCATTTTCCAACGCCTCCGGCGACATCTTGCCGTCCGTCCCTGGGACCGTCACCAGCTTGGCCCCGCCAGTAAAGAACTCCGGTGCACCGCACTCGTCCACATTCACATGACTTTCCGGATGGCAATAGACCGACCCGTATGGCGGCGTCATCGTCGCGAGCGCCAAAGCATTGGCCGACGACCCTGTCGACATGAACAGGATTTCGGCGTCGGTCTCGAACAAGTCTCGCAGACGACCAATCACGCGTTGGGTGATATCATCATCGCCATAGGGCGTCGCCGGACCGGTATTGGCGTCCGACAGTGCCTGAATGATCTCGGGCGAGGCTCCGGCCACATTGTCGCTGCAAAAGTTCATTGGGGCGGCCCCTGGTCGAGATGGACAAGCCCCGCGCGCTTGCCGCTTTCCGCATCGATCAACACCAGCGCTTCCCCGCCATCGGGTTTCGCCACTCTGACCACAATCCGTCCGCCGCCGAGACTTGTTTCAAGCACGCGTGCGCCCGCGGGGATGACCACGCGCGTCTCTTCGAAAGCGCCGGATACCGGCACTTCCTCGCCCTCCTTGCCAAACTTGGTGGCCACGCCGTAGACCATAAAACCAAAGGCAATGAGAATAAGAATCCCAAGAGTGATAACGAGGGCCTTGAGCGCTTGCATGTTTTAGGTCCAGTCTTGGCCGTATGAGCGATACACAAACCGAATGCGAAAAGCATCACGTCACGCCCGAGGCCGGATTACGGCTCGACCGTGCGCTTGCAGATGCCCTCCCCGAACTCTCCCGCAGCCGCATCAAAACCTTGATCACGGACGGCTTTGTGAGCCCCGGCGAGGCGACGATAACGGACGCCTCTTACAGGGTCAAACCAGGCGATACCTTTGTCGTCACCGTGCCGCAACCGGCGGAGAGTTTACTCGAGGGCGAGGACATTCCCCTTACCGTCGTGTACGAGGACGAGGCTCTGCTGGTCATCGATAAACCTGCCGGGTTGACTGTACATCCGGGGGCCGGACAGCCAAACGGCACTTTAGTGAATGCCTTGATCGCCCATTGCGGCGACAGTCTTTCGGGTATCGGCGGGGTGCGGCGGCCGGGAATCGTGCATCGTCTCGACAAGGATACGAGCGGGTTGATGGTCGCCGCCAAAACAGATGCAGCCCATGCCTCTCTCGCCGCGCAGTTTGAAGCGCATAGCATCGATAGGGCCTATCGGG
>JABJCS010000021.1 GCA_018665505.1 Alphaproteobacteria bacterium | reverse complement strand
GCCCGGTCGGCGGATGTGACCACTGCCCAGGATTGCGAGGGTAGCCGCGCGAGCAGTTCGACGGAGCCGGGAATGGCGGAAATACCCTCTAGCTGTTCTCGCTCTTCAGCGATCAGCGTCGCGGTTCCACGGTCGATATCGGCACCAGCAGGCGTTAAATTTTTTGCCGAATCGGTAATGCGCACGCCGTGTATGGTGTGCAAAACCATATCACTCGACAATGCGTGCCGATCTGCCCAACGGCTCCAAACATGCTCGACCGCACGGGTGGAATCGACAAGGGTGCCATCCATATCGAACAGAATGGCTTGGGCTCGGATAACTGTACCGACGGGTAATTTCATTGCTGGTGGCTGCGTTTAGGCGCGAGCCTAGTTCGCTCCCGCGGCGACTGGGCGGCAATAGACCTTTTTACGTTTCAGCGCGCTGCACAGATCGCGGGCTGCTTTATCACTCGCCAGCGGCCCCGCATAGACGCGGTGGAAGGTGCCTTTCTTCTTCACGTCGACGGTCTCGATTGCAACGGAATAATTTTTAAGAAGGTCGCCATGGGCATGGCTTAATCTCCTCCAGCTTCGGTCCGCGTTCTTACGCTCCTTGAACGAAGATAGATGGACGCGGATATCCTTCTTTGAGACCATCTTCACAGGCTCTGCTTTCGCCATTTTATCAGGCATGGGTAAAGCGGCCATTTTCGTATCTTTATCGGGCAAGGATTGGTCTTTGGACTTCGCCGTATCGTCCATCTTCTCCATTTTCTTGGCGGTCGTTGCCTTCGTGGGTGGGGCCGGCATGCTAGCGTCTTCCGTATTCGCCTTTGGCGGCGCGGGAAGGTCGCCCGACGGCTTCGGCATTTCCTTGGTCATTGCCGGTTTTTCTTTCGCCGCCATCTTCGGCGCCGTCATTTTCGGGCCTTGTTCAGACATTTCGGCACCGGTGGCTTGGGTCTTGCTATCGCGCAGGTCCTCGGGTTTACCGGCCTCGGTATAGATCATCGTGATCTGCACTAACTCCGGATAACGACGACCACTGCCCGAGGATTGATCCACGAGATAGCCCAATCCCAACGAGCCGACATTAGACGAAGACCAGGGGTCGTAATCGCTACTGAGAACTTTCGTGCCTTGGTATCCGCTTTTCGTGCTGCAGACCACGGTGACAGGTGCCGCGGAAAGCGGTACGACGAGGTCCGCTGGCGCTTTGGCTTGCATTACATAGCCGTTCCCCGTCAGGCGGCACGATCCATCCAGTGGATATGTCTCGATCCGAACAGGGCCGTAGCCCGCAGTATGCGGGCCCGAACAAGCGGAAACGAAGGCGACTAGCGCCAGGATGAAAAGAGGAACGGCTCTCGTAGTCATTCGAACTCCAATTCTACCGACCGGCAAATACCGGAGATGTCTTTTCGACGAAGGCCCGGCGGCCGGTTTGAAAATCCTCGGTGTCGTAGCAATCGAAACCTTCATCGATCTCGGCATCGGTCAGCGGTGCCGGATCGAGTAGTCGATAAATGAACTTCTTGTGCCATCTTGCCGAAAGCGGCGCCCCTTCCGCAATCTTTTCCGCAGCGGCACGTGCTGTGGCGGCGACCTCTCCATCGGGAACCACCTGATTGATCAAACCCATCCGCAAGGCGTCCGCGACGGGAAAGACATCGCCGAGTAACAGGATTTCAAGCGCCACGTTGGCGCCGAACTTCTCGACGAGCGGGCGAACTTCTTCGTGTGCTTCGACAAGGCCGAGTTTTTTAACCGGAACGCCAAATTTGCTGGAAAGACCGCAAACGCGGATATCACAACAGGACGCGATACCCATGCCGCCGCCGAAAAGACCGTCAATCTGGGCGACGACCGGATGCCGGCACGCGATAATCGAGCCGAACCCGTAAGTCGTTACTTTGCCATAGGTAAGGGATGTTTTCTTGTCCTTGCGTGTGGTCTCGAACTCCTTGATGTCCGCACCGGCACTGAAGGCTTTGCCGCCCGCGCCGCGAATGATGACGCAGCGCAAATCGGTGTCGCCGTCGCATTCCTTCATCGCATCGCCGAGGCCACGCCACATCCCTTCGTTCATCGCATTGAACCGTTCCGGTTGGTTCAAGGTGATCGTAGCGATCGCGCCCTCGCGCTCGAGTTGAATTTGATCTGTCATTGCCGGATGATTCCTCTTGGTTCGTTGTTAACGGACGAGCATTTGCCGCGCCATGTCGACGGTGCCGTCTGCGGTTTTGCGCGGTGGGACGTTGATGCCCTTTATACAGGCGGGGCGGTCGTAAAGGCGTTGCAACCAGGCTTGCAAATTGTCGAACCCTTCGATGTCGACACCGCTCCATTTATAGCCGCGTACCCACGGCCAAGTCGCCATGTCGGCGATGGTATAGTCGTCGCAAATAAATTCGCGGTCCTTTAGGCGAGTGTTGAGCACTTCGAACAGGCGCCGGCATTCGTTTTGATAGCGGGCAATGGCGCTTGGAATTTTTTCTTCGTAATACCGAAAGAAGACGTTGGCTTGACCCTGCATGGGGCCGATCCCGCCCATTTGAAACATCAGCCATTGGATGACTTCGGAGCGCTTTTTCATATCTGTCGGCAGAAACAGTCCGGTCTTCTCGGCGAGATAGATTAAGATGGCGCCGGATTCAAAAACGGCGAAATCATCCACTGACCTATCGACGATAGCCGGAATGCGGCCGTTCGGATTGATAGCGAGGTAATCCGGGGATTTCTGCCCATCCGCGGAGAGCTCAATCGCATGGACCGAATAATCGAGCTCCATTTCCTCAAGGGCGATGGAAACCTTGTAGCCATTCGGTGTTTGGGCGGTGTAGAGATCGATCATGGTGCATGTCCTTCTACGACATGCTTACGACACCGGAATATGAACCGCAACGCCGGGCGGCAATCGCGATTAGGGCGAAACAGCGGTTATCCGCCGGCCCGTGTTTCCGCAATGATTCGCTTCATACCGGACTCGTCAATGGCACCGGGGACCAACGTATTTCCGATCACGAACGCGGGTGTGCCGCGAATACCGAGCGAATTGGCCAATTGCAGTGTCTCGTCGAGATAGGCCTCGATCTTTGGGTCCTTCATATCTTCGCGCAGGCGGTCGACGTTCAAACCGACATCGGCGGCAATACTCATCACCTTGCTTTCGGAGAGACGACCACGTGCGCCCATCACGCCGACATGGAAATCAAAATATTTGTCCTGCTTTTTAGCGGCCATTGCGGCGCGGGCGGCGAAGCGCGATGCCGGGCCCAGAATAGGTAGCTCTTTCCAAACCACACGTACGTTCTTATCCGAGTTCAGCAAATCGACGATCGACGCCAACGAGCGTTTACAATAGCCGCATTGATAGTCGAAGAATTCTACAACGGTCACGTCTCCGGTCGCGTTGCCCGATACCGGTGTCATCGGGTGCCCGCGAAGCGCATCGCCATGTTCGCTAAGAGCCGCTTGTGCGCGGTTCTTTTCCGCCGCTTCCCGTTTGGCTTGAAGCGCTTGAACGGCTTCTTCGATGACCTCGGGGTTGGCGATCAGGTAATCGCGGACAATTCTCTCGATGGCCGGTTTATCCAGAGCTTTCGCGGCAGGTGAATCGGCTCGACCGTCGACGGTTGTCGCCATTGCAATTCCGAGAACCGCAATAATTGCGAAGAGATGTTTTAAATACCGCATTCCGACGGTCCTTTCGATTTGGCTGGCGAGCTGGTCTGATATGAATGATGCGGGAGGGGTGCGTCAATTCAGATCGCTGTGATCATTCTGTTTTCTGGGCAGCGCTTTCAATATCCTGTGCACGGAACCAGTTCGGGGACCCCTCGGGCAAGCTGAGCATCGCGCGCTTCACATGGGAAAGGGCGCTTCCCTTATTACCCCTTAGCAAGGCTTCCTCGGCCAGCGCCAGCGAGGCGCCGCCGGCATTACCGAGCCTGCCTTCCGCCGTCGCTAGGAAGCGCCATGCGCCGGACAATTTCGGTTCATAGCGAAGCGCTTCTTTTAGGTTGTCGCGCGCGTTCTCAAGGTCAGTCGTACTCTCGCTCGACAATTGTATTTGAGCGAGGCCAACCTTAATCAAGGCTGCCCAAGGAAGGATCGCCAGTGCCTTTTTATAAGGTTCGATTGCTTCTTGCGTCCTGCCGCCATCGACCAGTAACTCACCCTTTAGCTCATAAAAGAACGGATCCTTTGGGGAGGCGGCGATCAGCTCGTCCACTATCGCGACGGCACCATCGGTATCCTGCAATCTCGACAATGCGATAGCGCGGGCATAACGGGCACCATAATCCGGGTCACCTGCGTCATATTCTCGAAGTGTTTGATCCGGCGGATTAATAAAGCCCTTTAGTTTCCCGCGCATGCGTCGATGCATCGAGTTGATTAACTCGCTTGTCTTCGATTGGCTAAAGGCGGATTTCGATAGATGTTCTTCGACATGTCGTAGCCGATCGGCGTTGAGTGGATGCGAGCGGGAGTACGAATTCCCGCCGGCGCTATAAATTTTTTCCTGCTCCAAGAGCAAGGCGAGAAAATTATATAGGCCTTGTGCTGATTGACCGGTGGCCTCCAGAAAACCGAGCGCCGCTTGGTCAGCGGATTGCTCCATCGTTCGATTATAAGCGAGAAAGGATCGCTGACCGACTGTACCCTGTGCTATTAGCCCAGCAATCAGCGGGTCTGCTGACTGAGCGGCGAGGGCCGCCGCTCCTCCAAGTACGAGGGCAATAATGGATTGGTTGTTTGCATTTTCAAGATTCTTTTGCTGCCTTGATAAATGCCCGCCCGTTATATGCCCGATTTCATGGGCCAACACGCCGATGACTTCGGCAGGTGTCTTGGTTTTCATCAAGAGGCCGGTATGGATGAAAATCCGTTGCCCGCCCGCTACGAAGGCGTTCAGGCTACGATCGTTGACTATATGGATCGACACGGCGCTAGGATCGAGACCTGCCGCCTCAAATAATGGCGCGGCATAGACGCGAATGGTATTTTCAATTTCGGTATCGCGTATAAAGCGGAACCCGTCTT
>JABJCS010000236.1 GCA_018665505.1 Alphaproteobacteria bacterium | reverse complement strand
GACGACCCCACTCGGCCCTTGGCGGACAACCTCCCGCCGTGGCCTACTGGCAAAACATCGAAACTAACCAACCCGATCAGCAGGTGCAGAGAGTAGCTTAAATTACGACGAAATCTGTCCAACGATTGGGGAGTAGCTCAAACCCGTCGCGGAAGATACCATCTTCCGCATTTACTCCATGACGAAACCGATCACTGCCGTCGCGGCAATGATTTGTTACGAGGAAGGACATTTCCAGCTCGACGATCCCATCGCCAAGTTCCTGCCAGAGTTCTCCGACATGCAAGTTTGGGACGGAACACCCGGCGAACTCAAAACGGTTCCGGCCGAAGGCTACATCACGGTGCGCCACTTGATGACTCACACAGCTGGCCTCTCCTATGAGTTTATGGAGGCCACACCGGTCGAGGAATATTACCGCGCGCACAAAATCAGCTTCAATCCAGGCCGACAGACAGAAGGTGGCGCCGATCTGGCTGCCATGACGACCCGCTTGGCAGCCGCCCCGTTGGTCCGCCAACCCGGTAGCGGATGGGCCTACTCCGTCTCCATCGATGTGCTCGGCAGGTTGGTCGAAGTATGGTCGGGCCAACCCCTCGACCGTTTCTTCGAGGAACGCATTTTCCAGCCTCTCCGCATGACCGATACCGCATTTTGGATCGCACCCGAGAAAGCCGACCGCTTCGCCGCCTGCTACACGCCATCCAGCGGCGGAGGTGGCTTGCGCAGCCTTAGCTCGCAGGAGACGGTCATCCGTAAAAGCGAAGGTATCGGACTGAAACTCTCCGATGCACCAGCGGACAGCCATTATCTGAAAAACCCGGAGACCTTATCTGGCGGTGGCGGCTTAACCGGTACGATTGGCGATTACGGCCGCTTTTGCCAAATGCTACTGCAAAAGGGAGAGCTGGACGGCACCCGCATACTTGGCCGGAAGACAGTCGATTTCATGGCCCTCAACCATCTGCCGGACAACAAGGACATGGCCGCCATGGGTCAACCTGTCTGGAGTGAATCCAGCGCCGAAGGAATCGGCTATGGCCTGGGCATGGCCGTCGTCATAGATGCCGCGACAACACAGTTGCTTCGCTCCACCGGTGAATATTTTTGGGGTGGGGCCGCCAGCACCGCCTTCTGGATTGATCCGGATGAGGACATGTTTGTCGTTTTTATGACCCAACTGATGCCTTCCTCCTTTTATCCGATCCGAAATGAATTGCGGGTGGCGGCGTACCAAACGCTGATAGACTGATAGCAACCATCTCCTGCCACTTCCTGGCTCTCGACGTAGGTTTGGCTAAGCCATCGCAGTGACTGCTTTGGCTCTCATCTAAGGGGGCTGTCGAGACGCCTATACCACGGCTATATCACTCAATAGATTTATGAATTTGAGGTGAAACGATGCCCGACACAATTGAAAGACGTTATTCCCCCTTGGTTCCGCCCGATATGCAGGACGAATTGTTCTGGAAAGACGGGTTAGAGCCAGAAGATGAGCGTATTTGGGTCCCGGTCGGCCCCGGACGCTGGTCTCGCCCGCTTTGCTACAACGTCAGCCAGGGCTATTGGGTTCACATCACCAAGGTAACCCAAGCGGGTTTGGTCTCCCGCCACCGCCACCCAGCACCAGTTCACGGCTTCGTCTTGGACGGCAAATGGCGCTACTTGGAACGCGATTGGGTCGCCACCGCCGGCAGCTATCTGTATGAGCCCCCGGGCGACGTCCATACCTTGGTCGTGGATGAGGGCGATACCATGATCACGCTGTTCCATAATTCAGGCGCTCTCATGTTCTGCGATGAAGACGGCACCACTACCGGCACGACCGATGTCTTTGATCGGATCAAGGCGGCACGTGATCACTATACCGCCGTGGGCTTGGGCGATGATTACGTGAAACGGTTTATTCGGTAATCCGCGGACGGAGGACGGGACATGTCGTCAGCACGGCCCACACCGATGCCGGGCGCGAAAATGGTCTATCTGATCAAGCGCAAGCCGACGACGACGCGCGAGGAGTTGATCGCCCATTGGTTTGCTAATCACATGGTGGGTGTGATCGACCGCAACGAGCGTCAGCGCGCGGCGGGGAAACCGCACGCCACACACTATGTCGCGACCCTATTCGACCCGCCGCCTGAAAAGCCGTCGAATTGGGACGGCATGGCGCATCTCTGGTATTCGGCGCCGTTGCCGCGCCCGGAGGTCGCCAGCGCGGTCGAGCCTTACGATACGTTCCAGGAGAAGGTCGAGCCTTATTGGCCCTGGGCGAACCGGGAATACATTGTGCTCGACGGCGCGCTGCCGCTCGCTCCACTAACGCTCAACCCGCCATTTCCTTGCACCCGCAGCGGGTTTTTCAAAGTGACTTTTCTGGTCGCCCTTCAAGAAGGCGCTGATAGAGACGCACTCTTTGATCACTGGCTCGACGTCCACGTGCCGAATGTACGCACCACCTTGGAGAAGGTCGGTGGATTTCGATATGTGGTGAGCCACAGCATGGAGCCAGAGACCGAACCCTATGCCGGTATGGCTGAGCTCTATTTCTCCGACGCCTCGGGATGGGCGGCTTATCAGAAGCACATCCGCCCAGACGGGATGGAACAATGGGTCGATTACGACGCCATGGCGATATTCCACAGTGGGACGGAGATGGTAGGGATTGAGTAGCGAGCGTCTGCACTTAATCGAACAACGCTAAATCGATGGCATTCCCCATCTCACAATATCCAAGATCGCTTGGGTGAAGACCGTCGCCGCAATCGTAAATCGGTAACATTTGGGTCGAGATGTCGGGATCGCGTAGCGCTAAATCGAAATCCACGACACCGTCCACCTCATCGCTTTCACGTATCCAATCGTTGAAGGCGACGCGGTGGTTCTCACGAACGGGATTCCAGGCGCCGGGCAAAAACGTCTCATTTCCAAACGGGGTCAATGTCGCGGCGATAAACTTGATGCCACGCCCCCGCGCCCGCAACGCCATTTGGCGCATGCCTGCGATCATCTTCTCTGCGGTTGCTTCCTGTTCCGGTTTCGCGATGCGGTTGCGCAGATCGTTGGTGCCAAGCATAACGACCGCGTGGGTGACTCCGGGCTGTGCGAGTACGTCGCGATCGAAGCGCCGCAATCCGCTGTCACCACGCAAATCATGCAGTATCCGGTTGCCGCCCAACCCTTGATTCATCACCCCCATTGAACGCTCGCCGTCACGCTGATTAAGCCTGCGTGCGAGTTGGTCAGGCCACCGGCTAAAAGTATCGTGAGTTGAGATATTGGCGTCGGTCAACGAATCCCCGAGCGCCACGATGCCTCCGGTCTCTCCCGACGTCCACACATCGATACCGCTGACGAAGAACCATTCGTCGGTAATCTTTCCAACCGGCATATTCTCGTGCTCGGTAAAGTTCCCTGGCGGCGATATATAGTTCGTCTGCCGAGCGTAACGGCCGGTGATCTGAAATTCCGGAGGGATCGTTCCCGGCAGATACACTGTGACAGCGAGGTCAGCCAATGGTTCGACTTCCAGCTTTACCGGATCGCTGATGACCAAGGCGCCAGCTACCACCGTTACCGACGAGGCGCCGCCAAAGGTGAG
>JABJCS010000235.1 GCA_018665505.1 Alphaproteobacteria bacterium | reverse complement strand
CGGGTTTGTATGGCGGCATACCAATTGGCGGATGAAACGCGGATGGTTGAGATATCTGGATCGAGAACGTTTTTATGTCACGTGTCTTCACCTTGGCGAACGCCAAGATGAAATGACGGCGGAAATTCGCGGTTATGTCGATGAATTCCATCACGTGCCAAGCGATTATGAAGGCGCGGCCGCAGTTCTGGATGCGATGAGCCCGGATGTGGTGTTCTACCCGGAGGTCGGCATGAGTGGCTTGGCGCAGCGGTTAGCCTCGGGTCGGTTTGCGCCGGTGCAATGTTGCGCGATCGGCCATCCCGTCACCACCGGCCTATCGACCATGGATTACTTTATCAGCGGTGATCTGGTGGAGCCGGAGGGCTCGACGGGGCATTACTCGGAGCGTCTCGTCAAGCTACCCGGAATTTCATTTCCATATATGCCCTCCCTCTTACCGGACGCGGCCTTAAGGCGCGATCATTTCGGGTTACCGGATAAGGCCACGCTCTATCTCTGTCTACAAACGCCGCAAAAATACCTGCCTGCCGACGATGACCTCTATCCGCGGATCGCAAAAGAAGTACCGAATGCGCTCTTCCTGTTTCTGCAAGGGGGGAGTCGCATTTTCGACATGCGGATATTGCAAGATCGGCTCATCGGGTCATTTCGGCGCGCGGATCTCGACCCGGAACGGTACCTTCGGTTTTTGCCCCATTTGAGTCCGCAAGAATATCAGGCCCTGAACGCTATCGGTGACATTTATCTGGATACGCCTGGATGGTCGGGCGGGAATACGACCCTGGAAGCGCTTTATCAAGATTTGCCGGTCGTGACCATGCGCGGCAGTAAAATGCGGGCCTGTGTCAGCGCCGGTATGCTCTCATTAATCGGAGTGGAAGAGACGATCGCCGAAAATGACGATCAATTCGTGGCACTTGCCGTACGGTTGGCGGTGGACCGCCAGTGGCGGGACAAGGTTATCGGCCGAATAAGCGCAGGCCGGGCGACTCTAGAGACGGATATGCGGTCGATCACGGCGCTCGAAGCATTCATGGAAGGTGCGGTCGCACAATCGCGGTGATGTCGAATACCAACTCGACACCTTAGTGAGTCATAGACTTGAGAAGAAATATCCGCGCCAAAGCTTCCTGTTCGGTTTCGCAAACGTAAATCTCCACCCCGGCATTCCGTGCGACCATCGCCGACACATCGAGAATGGATCTGCTGGCCGACGCTAGCGTTTCATCCGTTCCATCGCGCGCTTGCGGGCATCGCCGCTCTCCCGGTCCGTGACATAGAGTAAGCCGCTGACCCGGCGCATCATGTTGGACTCGAAATCATCGAGTTCGCCGTCCGCATAGACGACTTCCCATAGCATCTCAATCATGGCGATTCGTTCTTGATCATCAAAATGATCGCGGATGGTTTTGGTGACCGTGTGCAACTCGACCCGCTCGACCGCGGCCGCTTCCGCAGCCTCGATCAATGCAGAAACGTCGTTCGGCTCAACATCGAACCGGTCCGTCAAAAGGCTTTCAATGCGTTGACGTTCGGCATCGTGGAAGTGTCCGTCGAGCATTGCGGCTTCTACCAGTAATCCGGCGGCAGCATGATGCAGTGCCGAGTCGCTGTGCCTGCCGGCGGCGACATTCTCTTCGTCGGTATTGCCGAATAGTAGCGCCTTGAGTCCGTTAATCATCGGGTCAGGTCGCCGGGGCGGCAACCACCGCCTCGACCTCTATTAGGAATTCTTCCTTTACCAACCGGTCGACCATGAGAAGCGTGTTCGGCGGGAAAACATCGCCGCCAAACAGTTTCGGGAAGAGGGCCGCCCGAAGCGCCATGAATTGCTCGAGGTCTTGTGAGTGCAACATATAAGTCGTGAACTTCGCGACATCGGGCCAGCCGGCACCGAGCCCCTGCATTACGTCGCCGAGATTATCGAAGACGCACTGGAATTGCGCGGCGAAATCATTCTTGCCGACAACCCCACCGTCGGGGGCAACAGCAAGTTGCCCTGCGACGAAGTAGAGATCGCCGGCGGTGACCCGCGCCGCATGCGAATAGAGACCTTGGGCCGGTGCGGCCCCGTCCGGATTCTCATATGTGACACGGCTCATCTTCCGCTCCTTGGTTCGTGATATCGGCTATGCCGCCGGTTTGAAGACCGGTACCATTTGGCCGCCTTCGGACTCGCGCATCAAGAGTTCGACCTTCATACCGACCGCGACCGTATCGGGATCGCATTCGACGATGTTGGTCATCATCGTGACCCCTTCGTCGAGCCGAACATAGGCGATGACGTATTGTGGATCGGAGCGGCGCATCACCGAATAGGTATAGATCTCGCCTTTACCGGAAGCTTCGATCCATTCGACATTGCTGCTCAAGGTGAACGGGCTGGTTTTGCGCGGATACCAAAAGAATTGATTGGTGTCCTTGCAGCGGGGCAGCATCAGCTTGCCGTCGTTGCAGGCGGCCCAGAACTCCGTGTGTTCGACATTTTCCGGCGGTGCCGGCAGAACGCGTTCCGCACTCATGCGTCGTCCCTCCCCAAGATAACCGTTGAACTTCCCATGCGGGTGCCGATGGAACCGCCGGTGCCGTGCGCCAGCGCCAGCTGACAATCTTTCACCTGAACGGCTGGATGTGCTTCGCCGCGTAATTGGCGAACCGCTTCCAGAACTTTCGTCAGGCCGCCCCGGTTCATCGGGTGATTATTGCAGAGCCCGCCGCCATCGGTGTTGAACGGTAGTTTGCCTTGGCCCGAGATCAGGTTGCCGTCGGAGACAAAGGCGCCGCCCTTGCCCTTCTCGCAGAAGCCCAAATCCTCGATGGTCTCGAGCACGGTGATGGTGAAGCTGTCGTAGATCGACGCGTAATCGATATCGCCCGGCTTTACGCCCGCTTCCTCGAAGGCTTGCGGGCCGGAATAGTGACCGCCCGTATAGGTGAGATCGACCTGGCCGCGCATGATATTCTTCGGCGCTTCGCCATGACCCATGATCTTGATGCAATCCCGGTCGAGCGACTTGGCAATCTCCGGGCTGACGACCAAGAAGGCACCGCCGCCGTCGGAAATGACGCAGCAGTCCAAGCGGTGCAGCGGATCGGCGATCAGCGGCGAGCTGACGACGTCTTCGACTGACACAACATCGCGTAGCATGGCGTGTTCGTTGTGTTGGGCGTGGTGAGATGCTGCGACTTTGATCCAAGCGAGCTGCTCGCTCGTGGTGCCAAACTCGTGCATGTGTCGGCGCGCGGCCATGGCATACATGTTGACGACGGTCGGGCCGTAAATGAATTCGAACGGCACGTCCGGCGCATCCGAGCCATAGTTTCGGGGCGCTGTGCCCGTCGCCATGCCTTCGGCACGCGGCCGCCCGGCCAAGGTGATCAGCGCGACATTGGCCTTCCCCATGGCGATAGCTTGCGCCGCATGGCCGATATGCACGACATAGGAAGAGCCGCCGGTTTCAGTCGAATCCATATGGCGTACGTTCTTGAGCCCCATATAGTCGATCATCGACAGCGGGCCGAGGCCTGGTGCGTCGCCTGCACAGTAATACGCATCGACATCGTCCGGCCCCAGCCCGGCATCCGCCAACGCGCCAGCGGCGCTTTCGGCGTGAAGCTGGGCGACCGATTTATCCGTCGCCTTCCGCGTGGGATGCTCGTAAATCCCCGCAATATAGGCCTTACCGTTAATGGTCATAGTCAGCCTGGTCCTTGAATGTGAAATCAAACGAATGGCCAGTGCATATCACCAGCCGGTGACAGGGAAAATAGAAGGTGTGCGCGAACCGTCCAGCGTAATCTGGTCTATTCGATCCGCTCGAGGAAAATGCCGTCGAAAACGACGCCGTTGCGTGGCAACTCCAAGATGAGCCGTTTGTATGATACAGGGCTAATATCGCCGCAAACTTGGCTGCCTTTTTGTTCGCAATAGCGAAATGTCACGGTAGCAATATAGGCATCATCGGAATTCAAGCTTCGATCCAGTTTTACCGAATAAGAGGTGCGGAAGCTGCCGACACGGGGGCATGTTCCGGCATCGCCGTCCCGTTTGAAGCTTTCAGTGTATATCCCATCCGTCCCGTCGGCGCGCGGTAGGGTCAGGTTATATTCCAACACTTCCGTCATCAGGCAGTGGCCGATATCGGAGAAATCCGCCTCGACCACCTGCCATTGTCCACGAGGGAATTCGTCGGCGAGCCCGGTGTTTGCGTTGGCAAGAAAGACCAGAAAGAAGAGGAGACGAAGCACGGGCATCTAGTGCGGCCGGTGCAACTCGGCAGCGGGCCGCGTAAAGGTGTGGTGACCTCGCTTGAACCCCATTTCCGGCGCGATTACCTCGGCGACGGCTTGTTCCGGCGATGCGGCGTCAAAGATGACGATATCGGCGGGATTTCCCACTGCGATTCCATAATCGTCCCGCCGCAGAAGTTTGGCTGATTGGACCGAAGCCATTTCGAAGCAATCGCGGATTTCGCTGGGTTTACTCGCCTGCGCGATATTCGCGTACATGTTGGCCATTCGGATCAACGAGCCGTCCCCGAACGGTGTGAACGGATTGAGGATATTGTTGCTGGAAAGCGAGCACGTGACACCGTGCGGTATCAGGCGGTGAGCGGGCAGCACGCCCCGGCGCACACCATGGTCTTGATCACGGCCCATCAGGAATAGATCGGTCGCGGGCAAAACGGTAAGGGCGACACCGGCGTCGACCAGGCGTTTTGTGATCGCGACGATTTGATCGGGCGGCGCCATCGACATCTTGGTGACGTGTCCGACCGCGACACGCCCGCCATAGCCGAATTTTTCCGTAAGATCGCATACATAGTGGACGTCCATGTCGTCCGACGTGTTGCCGAAATCCAGATGCATATCGATGTCGATATCGTATTCGCGGGCCAGCTCGAAGATGCGGTCGATCTGTCCGTTATGGTCGGTATCGTATCCGGGTGCGGCACCAATACAGCGCGCCCCCCGGTCGAGGGCCTCAACCAGAAAATCGTCGGTGTCGGCGACTTGCGTGAGCCCTTCCTGCGGGAAGGCGCAGACTTCAACATCAATGGCCCAGGCGTAATCCTTCGCCGCCTGCATAACACCTTCGAGGGAGATCAAGCCGGCGGGTGGGTCGATTTCGACATGGGTGCGCATCCGGGTCGCACCATTCATGATGCATTTCTCCAGGGTGCGGCTGGCGCGCTCATGGACATCCTCAACCGTGAAACCGCGTTTTGCTTCTGCGACGCGGGCAGCGTGATTGGTCGGGCCGGTTTCCGGCTCCGGCGCGCATCGATCCAGTATGCAGGCTTTGTCGAGATGAAT